>JAYYHP010000163.1:0-7301 GCA_036148335.1 Pseudomonadota bacterium | reverse complement strand
GCGAGAGTCATTTATGGTGCCCGTATGGTCAGGTAAGCCAACAGTTATTTATGCAGGTAAAAAGAGGAAACCGTATGCCCCATGAGCAGGCCATTCGTATTCAGGTCCCCGACGCTGACATCGCACTGGAAGCGCGGGTGCTGGATCAATCTGAGGAGAAGACCGAGGTGTCTCGCATTGGCTTGGTGATGTGTCATCCCCATCCACTGTTTGGTGGCACCATGGACAACAAAGTCGTGACCACGGTCGCTCGTGCCGCTCGTGATTTGGGCATGAGCACTCTGCGCTTTAACTTCCGTGGCGTGGGCGAAAGTTCGGGCAATCACGACAATGGCGTGGGAGAGGTCGATGACGTAGCGGCGGTGGTTGAGTATGCGCGTTCTACCCTGGGGTGGAGCCGGATCATGCTGTGTGGCTTCTCTTTTGGCGCGGGCATGGCGTGTTTGTATGCCGATCGTGCAGCCCAAGCGGCGACGACTCAGGATTTGATTCAAGGCTTAACCTTGATTGCGCCGGCGGTGCATCACTTTGACGCGCCTTCCGTGTTGCCTCCGGGGCTGGATACCTGGGTGTTGATGGGCAACGAGGATGAAGTCGTGCCGTTTGAGGAGGTCGACGACTGGGTACAGCGATTGGTCCCTATGCCGCATTGGTTGGTCTTTAACGAGGCGGGGCACTTTTTCCATGGCCGTACCACGGACCTGAAGGCTTCTATTATGGAAGAGTGGCAGGCGTGGCAACACGCTTGAGGTTTGCACTTTGACAGCGCCTTAGCTACATTGCGCACCCCGAAATTTCTACCTTGGAGAACGCCCGTGTCTACCCCTTGGGATCTGTATCAGGCCGACTTACTGCGTGACGATTTCTCATACGATGCGGCGCAGGAGATGGCGGTTAAGCATCTGCAACGTTTGTATGACGATCTGGTGGCTGCTGATGCACAGCAAGCCTCGAAGGGTGTTCTGCGCAAACTTGCCAGCAAGATCAAGAAAAAGCCCGTACGTCCTCAGCAGGGACTGTACTTCTGGGGCGGCGTTGGCCGAGGCAAAACGTATCTGGTGGATACCTTTTACGACGCACTGCCGTTCGAGCGTAAAATGCGCACGCACTTTCACCGTTTTATGCAGCGTGTTCATCAGGACCTGACCAAACTGGCAGGGGCAAAGAATCCATTGACGGTCGTAGCCGATCAAATTGCCGAAGAAGCGATGGTCATCTGTTTTGACGAGTTTTTTGTGTCCGACATCGGCGATGCCATGATTCTTGGCGGCCTGATGCAGGAGCTGTTTGATCGTGGCGTGACACTAGTCGCGACATCAAACATCGTGCCAGATGGCTTGTATAAAGACGGTCTGCAGCGCGATCGCTTTATGCCGGCCATTCGCCTGCTCAATCAATTCACCGACGTGGTCAATGTGGATAGCGGTGTGGATTACCGTCTGCGCACGCTGGAGCAGGCTGAGCTGTATCACTTTCCGCTGGACGACGGGGCAACCAGCAGCCTTGAGCGTAGCTTTCAGGGTTTGATCGCAGATCCTCGCCATGTGGAAGCCAATGCTCAGGTTGAAATTCTGGGACGTAAAATCCCGGCTCGTGCCGTGTGTGATGACATCGCCTGGTTTGATTTTAAAGCCTTGTGCGATGGTCCACGTTCGCAGAACGATTACATTGAACTCGGCAAACTGTTTCACGCGGTGATCGTTCAGAACGTACCCGTCATGGGACTGAAAAATGACGATCTGGCGCGTCGTTTCATTAACCTGTTCGATGAATTTTATGATCGGGGTGTGAAGGTGATCATGTCCGCCGAGGCGGCGATTCCGGACATTTATGAAACCGGCAAGCTGGAGTTTGAATTCCAGCGTACGACGTCACGAATGCTGGAAATGCAGTCTCACGAGTATCTGGCGCGGGAGCATCGCCCGGACTGACGGAACGAAGTTGGGTGCGCGATGCTCCGCTCAACTCCTACCCTCAATTCAGATCGACAACTCTTACCAACAAAGAGCACTATGAGCTCTCTGTGTGCCTCTTCACACTGGCTAACGCCCGTTAGCCAGTGCTTCCCAAAAAACTCGGTCCAACGACCATGGTTGCTCTCGCTTTACGCTACTGGCATTGCGCTATTGTCACTGAGCTATTGTCACTGAGCTATTGTCACTGAGAGGTTGGCCGCCTGTTTAGTTGGCCAGCGTATTTAATCCAAAGCGCTTACTGAGAATGGCATCGACCCAACGGGTGGGGAGCCAGCGTTTAATGGCAGGCAGAGCACGGCTGCCGTTGCCAATGCGGACCTCCGTGAGCGACGGTTTCTCCATGGCGCTTAATAACGACTCAGCAAACTCAGCGGCGGTAGTGGGATTCTGCTGAGAGGCCATGGCCCGTTCCTGAATCTTGTCTTTCAGAGGCTTATAGGGCGATGCGTCATCAATCAAATCGTCGACGCCTGCCAGCGAGGTATCGCCAAAGCTCGATTCGATGGCGCCGGGCTGCACGGTGATCACCTGAATACCCAGAGGCTTCAATTCCATGCGCATGGCATCACTTAAGGAATGTAACGCGGCTTTGGTAGCGCAGTAGGCGCCAGAAAATGGCGTTGTCAGAATGCCTGACACTGAACCAAGGTTCACAACCTGAGCCTGCTTTGACGCGCGCAACAGGGGTAAGCACGCCTGGGTCATGGCTACCGGGGCAAACACATTGGTGGCGAATTGAGCCTGTAATGACGCTTTCGGAAGCTCAGTCACCGGCCCCATGGCCGCGTACCCTGCGTTATTGATGAGCACATCAAGGTGACCAAACTCATCCTGTACAGTGGCGACCACGCGCTGAATGTCCTCATCGCTATTAACATCCAATGCCAGAGGCGTGCAGCGTCCGGCCGACGAACTCCCCGAATTACACAATGCAGTCAGAGTGTCGGGGTTTCTGGCCGTTGCGATGACATGATCGCCACGAGCGAGACAGGCGGACGCCAGAGCAAAGCCAATGCCCGTGGAGCACCCGGTGATTAAAACGATACGAGTCTTCATTGGGGTCCATCCAGTTGACTGGGAGCAGTGAGGGCTGGTGTCTCATTTGATGCTGTATTCGCCAGCAGCGTTTCGATCTCACGGCGCAACTGCGGCAGGTCGTTGCTGTTAAAACCAACATGCTGGCTGTGCAAATGACCGTTACGATCGATCAGATAGGCCGTCGGCATGCCTCGTACCTGATAGGTGGAAGCGACCCCATCGTTATCGAACAGCTGCGTATAAGACACCGGAATGTCATTAAGGAATGCCGTGGCCTCTTCAGTGGTTTCATCCAGATTGACCGCTACCACCTCAAACCCCTGTGATTGGTAGTCTTTGTATAGGGTATCAAGTGCTGGCAATGACACCCGGCACGGGGCGCACCAGGAGGCCCAGAAGTCCAGATACACCACTTTTCCGCGATAGGACGACAGCGATACTGGCGCATTATCGTTCTCGCCCGACGTATTGGTTGTAAGCAGTGGCAAGGTGAAGTCTGGTGCGGTCATCGCCGTATTCTTTTCAGCGGCCTGAGCTGGACTGGTGAGCAATAGGGTGGCGGTCGCGCAGACGGTTAAGGTCGTCAAAGCAGATCGATGGAACATGACAATGCCTGTTTTTGTGAACTGGCTCCATTTTGCGTGCCTGGAGTGAGAATGACAACGTAGCGAGGTTGGCCTGCTCGTCTACACTGAACACAGGTTTGTCTTGGGCACAGTCAACATGCGGACACAATTCACAGGGATTCAGTCGACAGGAGCACATCCTTTATACGTCAGAGTCTGGCGTTCGTTGCTGCTCCCGATGAGTATTCTGCTTTTATTGATAGTAATGTCATCAGCAGCGCAAGCCAGGACAACGGTCGTCGAAGGATTGGATATTCAACGCGGTGCGCTGGATATAGCCAAAGCCAAATCCGGGCTGTCGCTTGATGGCGTGACCCAGTTCATCGAAGACCCTGAGGGGCAGTTTAGCGTCCATGAGTTAAATGCTGACACGGCCTGGGAAACGACCGATAAAGGCCTGGCGTTTGGCTATACCGAGTCCGTATTCTGGTTTCGATTATTATTGGAAAATCGCTCAGATAAGTCTGAAAGCCGGTTGATCAGCATTGCCTACCCAGTACTGGATTACATTGATCTTTATCGGCGCAGTGACGGTGCTCAACATCAGATTATCAGTCTGGGCGACAAGCAAGAATTCAGTGATCGACTGTTACCTCATCGGCATTTTGTCGTTCCTTTGACCTTGGCCCCGGGGGAGCAGCAGGAGTGGATCTTCCGGGTGGAATCTTCCAGCTCTATGCAATTTCCTTTGCAGCTCTGGTTAGAACGCGACTTTTTTGTTCATGACCAGAATCAGTTACTGGGTCTTGGCCTTTACTACGGCATCATGCTGATCATGGTGTTTTACAACCTGTTTGTCTTCTTTTCGGTACGCGAAGGAAACTACCTGTTTTACGTGCTTTACGTAGGATGTATGGCGGGATTCCTGGGGAGCTTGCAGGGGATTAACTTTCAATACCTCTGGCCCGAAGCGACGCACTGGAATGACCAGAGTATTATTGTTCTGCTATCTGGAGTGATTATCTTTGCGGCAATTTTTACTCGGAATTTCTTATTCCTCCGGGATGATGCCCCTTTCTTTGATCGAATGCTGTTGGGCATTGTCGCCATCTGTATTGGCATTGTCTTCCTGAGCAATCTGTTGCCGTACCACACCCTGATCAGAATTCTGATTCTGGTCGCGGTGGTGGCAATGACCGGTGCTATTTATCTCGGAATTATTCGATGGGTGCAGGGCTATGTCGCCGCGCGCTACTACACCATTGCCTGGACTAGCTTTTTATTGGGCGGCATTGTGCTGGCGATGAATAAGTTCAATGTGATTCCCCGTAACTTCTTTACCGAAAATGCATTGCAGATCGGGTCGGCCATGGAGGTTATTTTACTGTCATTTGCGCTGGCCGATCGACTGAATCAGGAAAAGCGTGATCGTTATGAAGCGCAGTTAAAAGCGTTAGAGCACGAGAAGCTGGCACGTCGTGCTCAAAGCGAAGCGCTGGATCAGGAGCGCAATGCACGTAAAGCGCAGGAGAAAGCACTGGAACATGAGCGTGCTGCACGCGAAGCTCAGGCCGCAGCTTTGGAAATTCAGAAGCGCGCGACCGAAACCTTAGAGATTCGGGTACGCGAGCGTACGATTGAACTGGAAAATGTGAACGAACAACTGGAGCGCATGAGTACTACTGATGCACTGACTAATGTTCGTAATCGACGTTTCTTTGATGAGTATCTGAACAAAGAATTTGCTCTGGCCACTCATGACCATGCGAACTTCTCCGTCATGTTGATGGACATTGATCACTTTAAACGCGTGAATGATGACTATGGTCATCCTGCGGGTGATGAAATATTGCGCTGTGTTTCCGGAGCGATCACAGAAGTACTTCGCGACGACGATTGTGTGTCGCGTTATGGCGGTGAGGAGTTTGCTGTCATGCTACCGGGCGTGGCGGAGGCCAGTGTTGCGAGAATTGCGGAATCTATTCGTACAGCCGTGGCGGCGTTGAATTTTGATCGTATCGATCCGGGGTTACGCATCACCATCAGTATTGGTTATCGTGCTGGTAAACCTGAACGCGGAGAGCATCAGGACGATTGGGTAGCTAACGCCGATGCCGCGCTGTATCAGGCCAAAGAGCAGGGCCGTAATCAGGTGGTGTGCTGGCAAGAGCCCTGAGTTAAATCAGGTCGCTTGTTTCGTGTGAAATCTGCCATTGGTATTTGTTTACATAGATGGTCGCCACCCAGGTCGCGGCCTTTCTGTAATGCATCTTTCTGAAGCCTTTGCTCTTTTCTAAAACCTATTTCTTACAACCTATTTTCTATCACCTTTTTCTTATAGCTTTCTTCTTGCGCTTGTTTCTTGAAGCCATTCCACTGTCCGATAGGTTATGAGCCGTAGCCAACACGGAACCCACCCCAATGTTCACCGTGGACGTAAATAGGAACAGATAAATCATGCATGACCTCACCGGTGTCTCGCTTGTAGTTTTGTAACAGAAATTCCCGGGTATGGCTGCCGCAGCGGCTGCCAGTGCGATCAGTAAAAATACGCTTGGTGCGGTTGTTAACCAGATCTTTATCAATATCTCCCGTAAGCGGTTGGGAGAATTTTTTATTGTGAGTCGGGAAGTAACCGTGATCGTCCACCGCACCGGCGTAAGCAATAAAGCTGTGGCGTTGCAAAATAGGCTCTTGAATGGCAGGGAGTACCTGGTCGGTGAACTCGTCAAAGTCGGTGCTGAATTTCTGCGGATGCGTACCTGCAATTTCTCGATACTGGCGAGAGAACAGGGCGCTTTTCTTTATACGGCCAGTATCAATGGCATCTTCAAACACTTCACCAATTCGTGCCGCGGCATCCCGGGCTTCGCGGATAACAGTATCGTGAGGCTCGCCTAAGCAGCCGTCATCAAAGGACTCATAGATTTTTTCGGCGGTGTCGGATAACCCTTGTGAGCGTTCGGCAATGGACGCCACTTCACTTTCCGTTTCAGTGAAACGCTGATTGGTTTGATTGATGATGCGCGAGATGTGCTGCACCTGTTCGCTATTGCCGTTCATATTGTCGACCAGCGCATTCACAGAGTGTTGAATGGCTTCCGCGCGTTTGTTGATTTCCACCAGATGTTGGGCGACTTCCCGTGTCATACTGACGCCCTGATCAATGGTCGAGATTAATGATTGGCTATTCGACACTGCGTGTTTAATTTCGGCATTAATTTCATTCACCGTTGAACCGATCTGCTCAGTGGCATTGGAGGTTTTGGCGGCCAGTGCTCGGACTTCATCGGCGACAACCGCAAAGCCACGACCTTGTTCGCCAGCACGTGCGGCTTCGATGGCGGCATTCAGTGCCAGCAGATTGGTCTGCTCGGCAATGTCGTTAATGATGCTGGTCACGGTAATAATATTTTCAGATTTCGCCTCCAGTTGAGCGATCAGATCGGCATTGTGCTGCACCAGATCCCGGGTATCTTCCATTTGTGGCAGGGTGCTTTGGATGGCATCGGTACCGTGCAGGTTGATGCTCATAGCTTCGTCTGTGGCCGTCGCAACGTTGCGCGTCTGTTGCACCATATCGTCCATGGTGTTGGAAATGTTGGTGGTACTGGCAACGATCTGAGAGCTGTCCTGTGCTTCTTCATGAATGCGGTTTTTCAATTGTTCGGCAGCGTAAGACATTTCAGCGGCTGACATGGCAATCGCACTGCCGTTCGCC
>JAYYHP010000162.1:0-6205 GCA_036148335.1 Pseudomonadota bacterium | reverse complement strand
CAAAGGCGATTAACGTTGCCAGTGGCGCCTCGTCTGGTAAAGGCAGCACCCGTTCGACATTGTATTGAGAAAACTGCAATTGGGCGGACAGCGTCTCCAGTGAAGTAGGCACCTCAAGGGCTTGAGTCAGGAGCGCGTGAAAAGTACGACTGACTTCCGTGCGGGAAGACACTTTAGTAGTTGCTGACAAAATTTTCCCTTATAAAACAATCGGTTACTGGAGTAGTTTGAGTGCTACAGGAAAAGTATAGCCAGCCTTGACGCATCCGCCAGTGACGCCATATTAATCATTGGCCCTGGCGGACAACCCGGCGCAGAGTCGGCAACAGGAACGCCGCCCGAGCCAGCAGAAACGCATGAAAGGCCAACCACAAGAGCCCGGTATTGGCGGATACTACCGCGAGCGCCGCAAGGGGGCTGAAGATCAGTAAGGCCGCCATCAGCATGCTATTGCGCATGGCGCGGGTACGCTGCGCCGCGATCATGATGCCATCCAGCCAGTAGCTGGCGACGCCGGTCAGCGGCAGTGCAATCAACCAAGGGGCCAGTTGATCAAGCAGAGGAATCACCGCCGGGTGATCCGTCAGTAAGGCAAATAATGCTGGATTCGCCACGGCAAACAGGCCGCTCATCAGCAGCGCTACCACCACACTATTCAGTGCCGTCAGTCGCATGGCGCGATGCAGCTGCGCCATGACCTGAGGTGCATGCTGTGAGCGTATTTGGTTTGTGTGTGTCTGGTCGGAGTGTGCGTGATTTAAGTTTGCCTGATTTATGTAAGCTAAGGCGCCCAGATAGCGCCCACATAAACTCTCTGCCGCATGCGCAAAGCCATCCAGCGCGTTGGATATCAACATCAGCAGGGTAATCAGCACGGCATTGCTGGCGAGTACAGCAGGCCCTTGCTGTGCGCCCAGGGCGGTAAACATGGCAAATACCATCAGTAATACCAAGGTACGGATAAATAAATCGCCGTTGATGTGTAGCATCTGGCGCATCTCACGATGCATGCGATGAAGCCATGTGGGTGTCAGGCAATGCAGGGCAGCGCGAGTTAACCCACGTTGATGAGCAAAGTAAAGTGCCAGTAACACAGCGACGCCCTCGGCAATGACACTGCCCAAGGCGATGCCTTGGGCGCCCCAGCCAAGGTGCCAGGCAAAGACGTAATTGCACAAGGCGTTCAGGGTATTGGCGACCAGCAGCATCAGCATCGGAACCCGGGTTTCTCCGCGGCCAATAAACCAGCCGACCAGGCTGTACTGTAACAAGGTGAGGGGGATACCCAGATAGCGTATCTGTAAGTAGTCGCCGGCCATGGCCTGGACGCGACCGTCATCGCCAAATAACGGCAGCAACCAAGGTGTCAGAGTCCAGGCCAGTAGGCTACAGATCAGGGTGACGGGCAGCCATGAGGCCAACGCAAGATGCAGGGCGGGCAATGATCCGGGCAGGCCGTGCGCGCCAACGCGTTGTGCCGTGATTGCTGTGGTGCCCATACGTAAAAAGCCGAAGCTCCATAACAGCAGGGTAAAGAGTTGGCTGCCGATGGCGACGGCCGCCATGGGAGTAACGTCGTTCAGGTGCCCAAGAATCGCGGTATCGACCAGTCCCAACAAGGGCACGCTGATGTTGCTGATGATGATCGGCCAAGCCAGGGCGAACACGACGCGCTGATTTGCCGCAGGGAGGTGTGGAAGCTTCCCTGCTACACTGGAATTATCTGATTTCTGCAAGCGAGCACCGGCCATTCATGCAATCAATTACCGCCGCCATTGTACTGGCAATTGGACTCAGTGCTGCGTTTATTAGCGGTATCCAGCTCGCGACGGGTAATGACGTGGCGGAATCAGGTCTGGCTGAGGCCCAGGCACAGGCAAAAAACGTGCTGGCGGAGATGGGCGGTGTGTCGGTATTCCAAGGGGTACCCGTCAGTGACCTGACTTTTATCGATGAAAACGGGCAGGATATCGAACTCAGTTCGTTGCAGGGGCAGCGTTCGTTACTCTTCTTTGGTTATACCTACTGTCCCGATGTGTGCCCAGTCACCCTGATGTACTTGGGTAAGGTCTGGAAGCAACTGTCAGCAGAACAACAGTCACAGTGGCGAGTGGTGATGGTGAGCGTTGATCCGGAGCGGGATAAAGGTGCGCCACTGAAGCAGTACATGGATCACTTTCATCCGCAATTCACGGCACTGACCGGACGACCTGATAGCCTGCGATCGATCACGACCGAAGTTCAGGGGTTCTATGGCCGGGTGCAGCGAGAGGATGGCGGTTATCTGTTGGATCACAGCGCCAACTTAGTCGTGCTGGATACGGCGCTCAATTACCGCGGCTACATTGAGCCGCCGCATACGCCAGAGCGACTGCAGAAGATTATGGAACAACTGTCGGTATTGATGCCGCTGCCTGCTGAGTCGTCAACGCAATGAGCTAAGCCAATTGGCCGCGAGACAATGAGATGAACGACAAAGGAGAAGAGCGAAAAAGGGGAATAACCCGACTTAGCGTCGGCGCCCCAGCAATACAGGGACGATGAGTGGCACCAGCGATGCGGCGGCCAATGCCAGCGCGAATAACCCCAGCGCTGCGACGACGATGCTCGGACCCGCGGGGGTATCCCAATGGAAGGAGCCCGCCATGCCTAACAGCACCGCAAGAACGCCGACCACTATGGCGCGCACCGCCATTTGCCCGGGACGCTGGCTCAGCGTATGCGCCGTCGCGGCCGGGATCACCAGGAGAGCACTGATCAGTAGAATCCCCACGACCTTCATCGCCAGTGCTACGGTCAGCGCCAACAGAAGAATAAGCAACAGCTCGAGCAAGGCGACGGGGCGCCCTTCGATCCGCGCCAGTTCTGGACTGACGGTGATGGACAGCAGGCCTTCCCAGCACACGCGTAATACGATCAACGTCAGGGTGGTGGAGGCTAACAACCACAGCACGTGCTCTGAGGTAATGGCGAGCAGGTCACCGAACAAGTACCCCATCAAATCCAGCCGTACATCGCCGGCCAGACTCAGGGCTACCAATCCCACTGCCAGTGTTCCGTGTGAGACGATACCCAATAGCGTGTCGGCGGAGAGGCGACTGACAAATTGCAGCGGCAGTAGCACGAGTGCCAGTGCGACTGATCCCGTAATTAGCGCCAGCGTCGGATTGAGATCCGTCATGACCCCAAGGGTAATGCCCAGTAGGGCGCCGTGCGCGAGGGTATCGCCAAAAAATGCCATGCGTCGCCACACCACAAAACTGCCCAGCGGACCGGTGCTCATCGCCAATAAGACACCGGCGGCCAGCGGCATCAGCCACCAGACATCCAGCTGTCCGAGCATGCCGTTATCCATCATGGTGGTGCTCTCCCTGACAGTGCTCGTGATCGTGATGATGCGTGTAATAAGCAATGCCGCTGTCGAGCTTACGGCCAAACAATTCCAGATACGCTGGGTCGGCGGATACGGCTTCAGGGTGGCCGGAGCAGCAGACATGGCCATTCAGACAAATGACCTCATCAGTGGCGGCCATTACCAAGTGAAGGTCATGAGAAATCATCAGTACCGCGCAGCCTAATTCATCGCGCAACTGCGGGATTAACTGATACAGCTCCATCTGGCCCTGAACATCCACCCCCTGAACGGGCTCATCCAGTACCAGCAGTTCCGGGCGTACCAACAGTGCTCGGGCCAGCAGCACGCGTTGCCATTCCCCGCCCGACAGGTTGTGCACACTCTGATGACGCAGAGCCGTAATACTCAGGCGTTCTAACCACTGATCAATATCGCGGGGGCGGCATTGACGGGTCAGACGCAGAAAGCCTTCGACGGTTAACGGCATGCGCTCATCCAGCGGCAGGCTTTGTGGCATGTAGCCAATACGCAATCCCGGCCGACGCCAGACTTTGCCCGCCTGTGGGCGAACCAGTCCGAGCAGCACTTTGGTCAGGGTCGATTTGCCGCAGCCATTGGGGCCGATGAGAGTGACAATTTGGCCGGGGCGTAAGCTCAGGCTGACGTCGTCCAGGACCACTTTATTGCGGAAACGCAGTGCCAGTGAGGCAGCGGTCAGCAATGGTTGCACAGATTCAGAATCGCTGGAAACGTGGTTACCAGACAATGCGTGAGTTGAGTCAGTTGCGGCAGTCACGGCACGTGCCCGATAGCTCGATATTGCAGGTGGCGATATCCGCATCCAGGGATGCCGTCAGGGAATCACTCAGCGTGGTAATGGCGTCGATCGGTAACTCAGTAGCGTTGCCGCAACCCTGACAGACAAAGAATCCGGTTGGGTGTTGGTGGCCTGGGTGATCGCAGCCGATAAAGGCATTCAGGCTACTGATGCGATGGACCACGCCAAGTTCCAGCAGGAAATCCAGTGCCCGGTAAACCGTTGGCGGTGCTGAGTTAAAACCGTCCTCAGCCAGTTGTGGCAACAGGTCATAAGCACCAATGGGCTGGTGGTTCTGCCAGATGAGTTCCAGTACCCGCTGACGGATAGGCGTCAGGCGCAGGCCACGCTCACTGCACAGCGACCGCGCACGGTCGATGGCCGTGTGGATGCAATGGTGATGATCATGGTCGTGCGACTGGGACATAGGTGAGGCCCTTAGGTTATAATATTTCAATTTTACGACGAACTCAGAAATAAGCCAGAGATATGTTAATCCGCACAGCCGTACTGGTGTTATCCACGTTTCTTACTTTCACTGCGCAACCCCTCACTGCGCATGCCTACTCAAAAGTCGGCTCGTCTGATCACGCGAACGGTCAGGTATCCGCTTATTCAGCAAGGACGTCTGAAACCACTAAGGTACTGGCCAGCCTGCACCCAATAGGTTTGATTGCAGCCTCATTGGTCCCGCAGGGGCAGTTAGATGTGCTGGTGCCACCGGGCGTTAGCCCCCACGATTTTTCTTTACGTCCGTCGGATATTGATCGCTTGCAGGAAGCGGACATCATTGTCTGGTCAGGCCCGGCTGTTGAGCCGTATCTGGCTGGCTTTGCACGCCGCTGGCCGGACAAAACCTGGATTGCGATGAGTGATTACCAGCAGTTTGCGTCGATTAACGACCCGCATTACTGGTTGTCGTCGCAGGTGACCCTGCAAGTGCACAGTACATTGGCACAGGCGCTGGGAAAAAACAGCGATGATTTCCAGCGGCAGGTGGCTCGTGCGCACGACTACAGCGAGCAGGTGTTGGCACCAGTGAAGCATCGTGGCTTTTTTGTGTACCACCGCGCATATGATCACTGGGTGCATGACTACGGCCTGAAGCAGGTTGGAAATTTCACCCTCACTCCAGAACAGAAACCCGGCGGGCGCACCATCCAGTTAATGCGTGAGCAGTTACGTCAGGGCGATGTTGCCTGTGTCTTCCGTGAGCCTGAATACTCGCCAGCACTGGTGGTGAAAGTCGTGGGCAATCTGCCGGTAAAACACGGCGAGCTTGATCCGCTGGGAAGTCATATTGCACTCAGCAAAGATGGTTACCCGTATTTCCTGAGAGATCTTGCCGATCGTGCGGTAAACTGCCTCAAGGAAGAACAATAATAATGGAGGCTCAGTGTGAGTCAGCGTTACCCTTTTTACGACCTGACCCGTTTTACCTGGGCCACTAATCTCGTTTCAATTGTCCCCGGCGTGTTATGCGTTGCCGGGTTACTGCATGGATTATGGAGCTGGGAAGCACTGAGTGTGCTGTCTGCCGAGGCGCCATTATCGACACTCTCCCTCGCGACCCAGGAGCGCCTAGCTACGGATACGTTTATTCGTGAAATGCAGGTACTGTCTACGTTAGTGTTGGTGCTGTTTTACACCTATTGGGTGTTTTACGCGTCGCGCAATATGTTGGCGTTGTTTGAAGATGACGCGCGTTCGGCGTTGCGCTCACTGACGTTATTTTTGGGCTTGTTTGCCCGCCTGCATAAAATCACACGTTTAATTGATGGCATGCGTTTTCAATCGGTGCCGCCGGGGTTGGATCATGATCCTGCGAAGTGGTGGTTGCCGGTGTGGTCGCTGTCGCTGTTGAGTGCGAACGTGTGCAAACTGACGGCGGTGTACCTGATGGCGAGTGCCGCGACGGTGGGTGATTTCCGTGCGGTGATGATATGGGCCTTTGCGGCCTTTGCTTTGTATCTGATTTTTTACGTCGTAACGGCCCGGGTCACCTTTGAAGTGGTTTGGTTACAACGCCTGAG
>JAYYHP010000161.1:0-4403 GCA_036148335.1 Pseudomonadota bacterium | reverse complement strand
GTGGTCTGATTCGCCGTAAAGACAGTGATACCGATTCGTTGTGGCAAACCGTGCAGTATCGGGTGTTCGATTTGCCGGATGTCGCTGGCGACTTTGCCACCCGTTATCAGCAATTGGTGCAGTTGATGCGCGACTATGAAGGCACTGAGTGCGTGTTGGTCGAGCAGCAGATCGTACAGGATCATGCAGCGTTAGACGCACAGATGCAGCAGGTAGTCGCTGAAGGCGGTGAGGGGCTGATGTTGCATCGCTGGGACAGCCTTTATTTTGCCGGTCGCAGCAGCGACTTGTTGAAAGTTACCCCCCTTCAGGACGACGAGGCCATTGTGACAGGCTACGAGCCCGGGGAGGGCCGGCTGACGGGCCTGATGGGCGCATTGCGTGTGCGCCTGACCAGCGGCCGCGAATTTCTTTTGGGTACGGGTTTCAGCGATGCACAGCGGGCGTCGCCGCCGGACATAGGGTCGCGTGTGCGGTTTACGTATCGCGGGCTGACGGCTGATGGATTACCGCGATTTGCCAGTTTTGATCGTGTCCGTCCTGAAGAATAGGCCGTGATACACTGCGGTCTAATTGATCAGCCCGTGAAACTTATGTCTGTCTCGCCCCAAATTCAGGACCGTACGGTTCCGCTTGCCCCCGAACTTGATGGTTTACCTCCGGTGCTATCGCGCGTCTACCGCTCGCGTGGTGTGACTTCGCAGGCTGAGCTTGAGCTGCAACTGAAGCAGTTGATCCCTTATCACTCCATGAAAGACATCGATGCCGCGGTGATGGCCCTGGTGCCGGTGGTTACCGAAGGCAAGCGCCTGTTGGTGGTGGGGGACTTTGATGCCGATGGGGCAACGTCGACCGCCGTAGTCTTGCGTGCTTTGCGCATGATGGGAGCCGCCGACGTTGATTATCTGGTGCCTAACCGCTTCGACTTTGGCTATGGCTTGTCGCCCGAATTAGTCGCGGTAGCACGGGAGCGAACGCCGGATCTGATTTTAACGGTCGATAACGGCATAGCCTCGGTGGCCGGAGTGGCTGCGGCCAATGCGGCGGGCATTCCCGTGGTGGTGACTGACCACCACTTGCCCGGCGATGAACTGCCTGAGGCACTGGCGATTGTTAATCCGAATCAGCAGGGCTGTGACTTTCCCTCCAAGGCGGCCTGCGGCTGCGCGGTGGTGTTTTATCTCATGCTGGCGTTGCGGGCTCGCTTGATGGAGATGCGGGCCTTACCTGCTCCGGTTAATCTCGCGTCTTTACTGGATCTGGTGGCGTTGGCCACCGTGGCCGATGTTGTGCCGCTGGATGGCAATAATCGCATTCTGGTCGAGCAGGGGTTACGCCGCATTCGCGCCAGGCAGGCCTGTGCCGGCGTATTGGCGTTACTACAGGTTGCCGGGCGAGACGCGCGTCAAGTAGTCGCCAGCGATTTTGGCTTTGCTGTAGCCCCTCGCCTGAATGCGGCGGGGCGTTTGGACGATATGTCGTTGGGTATTGAATGCCTGCTGACGGATGACCCCGCGCATGCGCTGACCATCGCGACAGAACTGGACGCGTTTAATCGCGACCGGCGTCAGATTGAACAAGGCATGCAACAGGAGGCATTAGCCCTTCTGGGCAGTGCTTGCGCAGCAGAGGACGATCGCGTCGGTATCAGTCTGTATCACCCTGACTGGCATCAGGGGGTGATTGGTATTCTGGCGTCGCGGATCAAAGAGCGTTTCTACCGTCCTGTCATTGCCTTTGCTCCGGGGGATGCCGGTCAGTTAAAGGGTTCAGCGCGCTCGGTCAGTGGTTTGCATATTCGCGATGCGCTCGATCAAGTGGATAAACAGGCACCGGGGTTGATCCTGAAATTCGGTGGTCATGCCATGGCGGCGGGCCTGAGCCTGGATGCGGCCCGCTTTGACGAGTTTCAGCAGCGCTTTGATCAGGTGTGCCGGACCTTGCTCAGTGAGGATGATTTGCAGCAAACCATCGTCACCGACGGTGAGCTGGCACCGGCCGAAGTTACCTTGGATCTGGCCGAACAGCTGCGACTGGGCGGGCCCTGGGGACAAGCCTTTCCGGAGCCCTGCTTTCGCGGTGAGTTTCGCATTGTGCAGCAGCGGATTGTCGGTGAACGCCACCTGAAACTGGTACTACAGCGATTGGATTCCGGTCAGGCACTGGATGCCATCTGGTTTGGTATCGACACCAACGTCTGGCCTGACCCGGCCCGCGAGCGGGTCCATTGTGCCTACCAATTGGACGTGAATGAGTTTCGTGGCCAGCGATCATTGCAATTACGCATCCTGCATATGGAATAGCCTCAGTGTGACAAATTGTGTCTTCGCCTGTCCTGATCGGGCAAGGGGGCAGGGACTTGCTAATCTGTAAGTAAGTCCACTGACATTGAGGGTGTGCATGAAGCGGGGTCTGCTGGCACTTCCCATCTTAGTTTTGTTTTTGTGCGCCAGCCTGGCGTGGTTTCTCGGCTGGCCAGCTAGCCTGTGGGCGCGCGACAGCGTCAGTGTACTGCTGATTGGACAAACGCAAGGCGGCATGGCCGATCGGGATCAGGCCGTGCAGGGATTAATCCGTCAGGCGCTGGAGCGCAAGGCAGAGCAACAGGGACTGTCACTGAGCCTGCACGCATTGGATTCGGCACGCTCCATCGCCGAGCTGCAACAGGCGCTTGATGAGCTGGGTGATATCGATGTCGCCATCGGCTGCGCCGATTCGGTCTGCGTGCGTCACATTCTTCCGCTTCTGGAAGCGCGTGAGATCTCACTGATTTACCCTGGGTCGTCGGAAGGTCTGTTCGATAGCAGCGCCTTGATTCATCTGGGGCTGGTGGCCAACCAATATCTGTTCCCTGCGGTTAGTTGGGTGCAGCAGCACCTCGGTGCGGATTTATTCTATCTCGGGTCGGAAAGCGCCCGCTCGCGCATGTTGGGGCGAATGCTTAATTCGCAATTGCTACCGGCAACAGGATTACCTCTGATCGGTGAGGAATACGTCGGCACGCTTGAGCAATTACCCTCGCTGGCGGATAAAATTCTGACCTATCAACCTGACGTGGTCATGATTGATGCCTGTGAATGGTTTGAACGCCCAGAGTTTGTGCGCATGCTGGCCAGTGTGCCTGCGCGTAAGTTCTCTCTGTGTGTGGATCAGCGCCCGCCGTTAAATGTCGACATGTACTTTGTCAGTCATTATTACGACAACGTTCATAACCCCGTGAATCTGCGCTTAAAAGAACGCATCAGCCATCCCGATGGCATTGCCATTATGGCGCTGGCGGCGGTGGATTTTTTTATCGCGGCTCACGGTCATAAAAGTACGTCGGTGGTGGAGCGGGTCACCGATCAACTGCGTGGGCGCAATGCTTTGACCGCCAGTGGCAGTATGGCAGTGGATTTTCAGAACGCGGCCAGTTGGCACAGCGTGTTTATTGGGCGGCATACCGGACAGAAAGAGCAGTTACTCTGGGTGTCGCAAGGGCTGATGCGGCCGGTGATGTTCCCCGGGCTGGAGGCCCCATCAGACTGGCAGCACCACCTGACCATCTACTGGCGCAATAACGGCGGCCTGTGGCGTTCGGGCTCGGTTCAGGGGGAACCCTGGCTATGAGTCGTATGAATGCCGTCTTAGCGCGTATTGCCTCAGTAAAAAACCTGCTTAATTACGAGTTCCGCACGCTTCGTGAACGCCTGACGGTCTGGATGATCGTATTGGTACTGATTCCAGTGCTGTTGCTGGTGGGCATCGGCCTGACGTATGCCGAGCGTCAACTCCAGCAACGGGCCATGGAAGATCTCAGTGCAGTGACCCAACGATTGCAGTACGAACTGCACCAGTTAGTGATGGCGCCGGTAGAAGACATTCGCATTGCCTCGCGTTCGCCGTATCTGCATCAGGCCATGACTGAATTTTCAGCGGTGTATCAAAGCGATGATTTGTACTCCATGGATTATCAGGCGGTACAAGATAAATACTGGATGTACCTTTCGTTCTTCTCGGAAAAGCGCAGCCTTCAGGATTTAATTCTGATTAATCGTCATGGCGACGTTATTTATTCCGCAACGCAAAGCGATTTATATGGCCGCAACCTTCGCCACGTCGACTTTACCGGCACAGGTATTCAGACGGCTTTTGAGCAAGCGCTATGGCAAATGGACAGCACGGTGGCAATCGGCACGGTAAAAGGAAGTAACGAATACGCCTACATGGCCTCTCCCGTGGTTCGTGAGCGTAGTGAGGTCAATGGCACTTCGGTTCCGGGAGGGTTGCACGGCGTGGTCATGCTGATTCCGGGCGCAGCGAATTTACGTCAACTGTTAAGCAGCAGTGGTCGTTCGGGGCAGAGTGTCAGTATTTATCGTTTGGATCCGGCCGGGAATTACGCCGAATTATTAGGCACTGAT
>JAYYHP010000160.1:0-2393 GCA_036148335.1 Pseudomonadota bacterium | reverse complement strand
CTCTGTTACCGGTACCTATTCCAGCGTTCCTTACCGTCCTACTGTCATTAAACCATCATCAATGACGCACGAGTGTCATCCCAGCAGACGGCCCAACCCCTGATGATAAGCTTTGCCAGACGCTGCCAAACGCTCATCCGGCGCTAACTGCTCCATCATCTGGCTCAAGGTGTCCCGGGCGTCACGCAATGGATTGGCACGATCAATGGCTTTCAGGTAGGCATCAACGTAATCGACGATGCGATTCCCCTGAGATTCCAGACGTGACGTTGGCAATGAGGGCCCTGCTTCGCCGTAGGCGCGCGCCACGGATGAGAAACTGCGCTGTCGCATATCGAGACTCATGGCCGCCAGTTCATTGCCGTCAAAGCCCAGCGTCATCGCCTCTTCCAACGCCGCCCCTAGGTCACCATTGAAAAAGGTATCACTCAGCGACTGCACATCCTCAAATAAGGTCTGTAGCGCTTGCAGCTCACCGTCATCCAGAGAGCCATCCACTTGCAGGTCAAAGCGCTGTGAAAAACCCGACATGCTGGCACTGAGGCCCGCGACATCGACATTCAATTCTCCGCTACGCTGGCGGAAGTCCACGCGCACACGATCGCCATCCTGAGTCAGTACTTCCAGTGTCAGGCGACTAGAGGTGCGACGGGCCGATGCCTCAGCGGTCACTTCGCGACTGGCGTCACTGCCTGCCCCTGAGATTTCACGGGATCGACGTGAGCTCTCAGACGCCACTATGCTTGTTTCACGAGTGCTGGTACTGGGGCTGCTACTAGGGTTGTCATCATCCTGAGGCGCAACGGTTGGCGCACTGACGACTGACGATGGTGATTCAGAGGCCTTTGCTTCTGATACCTCTTGCTCAGCCGACTCCGGTTTCACTGCGTCGGCCGTCAACACCGCAGGCACTTCACCTTGCTCCAGCGCATCAAGACCTTCACGAATGAGGCCTTCACTGCGACCGATATCCTCGGCCAGTGATTCATCTAATAAGCCCATGCCATCCAGAGTGTCCCGGGCATCCGCGTATCCGGCGGCAATGCCGGCCCGTGCAGCATCCAGGCGTGCGGTAATCGCTTCCTCGGAGGCGCCCTGTGCTTTCAACGCATCGATGCCTTTCATCACATGCTTAAGAATATTACCGGCCGTCACCTCGGCACTCTGTCGAGGCCCTCGCTGAATAACGGAGTCATCAGTGGAAGAAACGTCACGACTCTTCTCAGGCGAATCGGACGGCGCCGTTGGGGTGCCATCCGCCGATTGCGACTGGGCAACGCCTTGTGTGCGTACCTGAATGGTCTGTATGGATTGAAACGTTGAGGTGAATGACAGGTTCATAACCGCCTCCGAGCGGTGTGAATTCACCTCGGGTATCGGCCTGAACGGGCATTACTTTAGGGGGAAGGGACGAACTATTTAGCTGGAAAGGCCAGAATATGACGAAAGTCAGGTGTCCTGGCGACGGCTGTTGCGGTACTCGACCGGAGTTTGGTTGGTCCAGCGCTTAAATGCACGGTAGAAGGTGCTCGGCTCGGAGAAGCCAGTGAGGTAAACGATTTCATCAATGCTTTCGTCGGTACCTGACAATAAACGCTTGGCCAGATTGCAGCGGTAGTCCGCCAGCAATTGATTAAAATTGGTGCCCGCCTCGGTTAATCGCGTTCTCAGCGTTCGGGGCTTCATCTCCAGACGTGCCGCCACGTCGTCCAGATTGACCTGGCCAGTTTCCAGCACTTCACCGAAAACCTTGTAGACTCGGGTCACAACGTCCTGACGCTCAAGCTTAGCGACGTGCTCACTGGCCAGCTTTTCATGCAGTTGCAGCAATTCAGGCTCGGCATGCAGTGACGGCAACGACAACAGGTTGTCATCAAACCAGATGCGATTATCACGGCAACCAAAGCGTACTTCACAGCCAAATACGCGGCGGTGCTCTTCCGCGTTGTCAGGCGCCTTGTGCGTGAACTCAATGGCGGCCGGACAAAACGCATCATCGGTAACGTAACGGAAAAAGCGCACCAGACCTAATGCCATGCACTCATTCAACTGCCGCAGACCACTCACCTTGTCACTGGCAGACTCCACCAGAATCGATGCCATGTGCTGGTCAATCTCAACGCTGGCTTGTGATGCATCACTCAACAGACGCTGATAGTTGAGCGCGCGCGTCAGGCCATCGCCAAAGGTAGGGCTCGACAGAAACAGGTATTGCAACACCTGCCCTTTGTACACCGGCATGTGCTCGCCGAGATGAATACCAATATCCGGGTCGCCAGTCATTTCTTCCATGACGTTCCAGAACACTATCTGTGCTTCATGAGGCGTGCGAATATGACGATCCTGCAACTGGGCTGGGGTGATCCCCATCCGTTGCCAAATCGCTTCAGCAT
>JAYYHP010000159.1:0-7649 GCA_036148335.1 Pseudomonadota bacterium | reverse complement strand
ACCCTCAATGACCTCGTGGAGGACCCTATGCTCGAACAGGAAAATCACGCTGCGGACCTCGAAGAGAACGAGGCCGACGATGACAATCAGGTGGTGGTGTTCCGCCTGAATGGCGAAGAATTTGCCGTCCCGATTACCAGTATTCAGGAAATTGTGCGCATTCCTGATGAACTGATTCGCGTGCCCAAAGCCCCCGAATTCCTGGAGGGCGTCATTAACCTGCGTGGCATCGTTCTGCCGGTGGTCGATCTGCGAGTCAGATTGGGCATTGAGGGGGCGGTGAAAAGCGAACGTCAGCGCATTGTAGTCTTCCTGATTCACGGTGTGCGCACCGGATTCATTGTCGATCAGGTGACCGAAGTACTGCGCTTACCGGATGGCTGCGTTGAGCCCTCCCCTCGCATTACCGGTGAACACGGCGATTTGTTTTCTGGCATGGCTAACCTGCAGGAAAGCAAACGCATGATTCAACTGCTGAACCCGAACACGCTCATTGACCAGGAGTCGATGAGTGATCTGGAAACCGTCGCTGGAGGACACTGATCTCATGCTGAAACTCCTGATTGTTGATGATTCTGCGCTGATGCGCCGCCATCTGACGCAATTATTTGAATCAGAAGGTGAGTTTATTATCCGTCACGCACGCAACGGCAAGGAGGCTGTTCGTGAAAACCGGGAATTCGAACCGGATGTAGTGACCCTCGATATCAACATGCCAGAAATGGACGGTATCTCTGCCCTGTCGCTGATCATGGCCGAGCGTCCGGTGCCCGTCATTATGCTCTCGTCACTGACGACCAAAGGCGCCATAGCAACGTTTGAAGCATTAAATTTAGGGGCCGTTGATTTTGTCCCGAAACCGGACGGTACGATTTCATTGTCCGTTGATGACATTGCCCGGGAATTAATTACCAAAGTACGCTCGGCGGCCGGCGCCAAACTACGCTCTGCTCGTGCGACACACTCAACAGCGTCTTCGTCAGCGGCTCCATCAACCCGGGCCACTGAAAACCTGGCCAGAAAAACCGAGCGTCCCAGTCATCGCGCCTCGCGTCCAACCACCAATTCGATGCACACCGCCGTTGGCGTGCGCGATAAGGTCGTCATCATTGGTGTCTCTACCGGTGGTCCACGCACGCTGGAAGATATTCTGCCAGCCATACCGGCGACACTGAAAGCGCCCATCGTCATCGCCCAACACATGCCCGCCAGTTTTACTCAATCACTGGCGAGCCGCCTTGATCGCGCTTGTCGACTCAAAGTTGTGGAGGTCAGCCGGGCCACGGCATTAGAAACCGGCACTGTGTATATCGGTCGCGGTAGTGCCGACATCACCCTGTGCGTGCGCAACGGACAAATGTACGCACAAAGCAAACCCGAACACCCTGAATATCTATGGCACCCCTCTGTCGAGTTACTGGGGCAATCCGCCATGAAACATTGCGACCCTAAAAAAGTTATGGCGGTACTGCTCACAGGCATGGGCCACGATGGCTCGGTCGCCTTTACTGATTTGCACCGAAAAGGCGCCAGCACCATTGCTGAAAGTGCGGATTCCGCCATTGTGTTTGGGATGCCCGCTGAACTTATCGAACGACGTGGTGCTGGCAAGGTACTGCCGGCCAGTGCCATCGCGTCAAACATTATTCAATTTGCAGGACATTAACAGGAGAGGCTCATGGCTCTGAAAAAATCCTCCTCGTCTTCGGTACAGAGCACTCCCGAAGAAGCGAAAGACTGCAATCAGATCCGCTCCGATCTGCTTTCAGACGATCCGGCAGAGCGCCGCTGGGCCGCACGCGACATCGTCAACTGCCCCGGAGCGACGCTGATGTTGCTGGATCAATTGGAGGATGAAACTGATCTGACGGTACGCCAGATCATCCTCAGTAGTCTGACTCGTCTGGGAGATGCTGAGGCCGTCGAGGGCTTAGTAGCCTGCCTGCGCAGCGAAGACGCCAGCTTGCGTAATGAAGCCATCGAAGCCATGAAGCACTTACCCAAGGAAGTCGCTCCCATTATGGCCACCGTGCTTAACGACCCTGACCCCGACGTGCGTATCTTTGCGGTAAATATTCTGGAATCCCTGTGCCATGACGACGTTGAACAATGGTTGATCAGTGTGATTCAGGACGATGAGCACATTAACGTTTGTGCCACGGCGGTCGATTTATTAGGAGAAGTAGGCAGCGAAGCCTCCATTGATGCACTCACCGCGCTGAAACAACGCTTTGACGAAGAACCCTACATACAGTTCGCCGCTGACCTGGCGATAAAACGGATCAGCGAGGACTGAACCCTATGGCCGATCATAAGATCAGCGATCAGGAGTTCGATAAATTTGCCGAATTCTTCTACCGGAAAACAGGCATAAAGTTCGAACCCACGAAGCGCTATTTTGTCGACAAGCGCTTGGCTGAACGCATTCGCGAAACCCAGTCGGAGTCATTCCGGCAGTACTTTACCTCGCTGCGTTTTCAGGCCAGCGGCGAAGAACTGCAGCGACTGACCAACTCTCTGACCGTTAACGAAACCTACTTCATGCGTGAAGATTATCAGTTTCGCTGCCTTGTCGATTCCATGCTACCCGATGTCTGTGAGCGCCATGACCCACGAAAACCCATTCGTATCTGGTGCATTCCATCCTCATCAGGTGAAGAGCCCTACTCCATTGCAATGTATTTGCTCGAAGAGTGGGAAGGCATTAATCAGTGGGACGTTGAACTGATCGCCTCCGACATTGATACCCAGATACTGCAAACCGCACAAGAAGGTATTTATTCCGAGCGCTCCATTCGTAACGTGCCAGCCGCCTGGAAGCGTCGCTACTTTAAAAGTGTAAAAGGCGGGCATCAGATCGATGACGATATCCGTCATGCGGTTGAATTTACCCAAGTGAATTTATCTGAAGCTTCCGATGTTCGAAAAATTCGCAATGTCGACATCATCTTCTGTCGCAACCTTTTAATTTATTTCGACGATTTATCACGAAAAATTGCTGCTGAGCACATGTTCGAGGCCATGTCTCCGGGAGGATATATCTGCCTCGGACATACCGAATCCATGGGCCGTATTTCGCCTCTGTATCGTGTTAAGAAATTCCCCGCAGCCATCGTGTACCAGCGACCACTGGAGGCAAAATGAAGCATGTTCTGATCGTGGACGATGCCAGTACAGTGCGCATGTACCACCGCAATCTACTTGAAGCCGCCGGTTACACGGTGGATGAAGCCGTCAACGGTATCGAAGCATTAGAAAAAGCGCTGGAGGGTCAGTTTGATCTCTACATCGTCGATATCAATATGCCCAAGATGGATGGCTACGAATTCCTGCAGCAACTACGACGTGAACCCATGCATCAGGCTCCCGCCATCATGGTGTCGACGGAGGCCGCTGAGCTTGACCACACCAAAGCCTTTTATTCAGGCGCCAATCTGTACATGGTCAAGCCCATCAAACCGCTGCAAATGATGACCTATGTTCGTCTGCTGATGGGAGAGGAAAGCGCATGACACCGTTATTAGAGCAATTTATTTCGGAAACACGGGATCTGCTCCAGGGCATCAGTGAACAACTGCTGGAAGTTGAGAAATCAGACGACAAAAAAACAACGCTGGATGAACTCTTCCGTGTGGTGCATACCCTGAAAGGGAATACCGGTCTGTTTGAATTTCCGGATCTTACTCGGGTCCTCCATGCCGGCGAAGACGTCATGTCAGAAGCCAGAGAGAATCCAGCACTCTGGGATCAGGCGTTGACCGACTATCTCTTCGATGCCATGGATTTTGTCGCTCAATTCTGCGACAGCATTGAAGAAACCGATGGCAATCCGGTCTCTGACAGCGCGCTGGCGAATACCCTGGCCGCCAATCTTCGTGCTTATCTGGAATCCTCGTCGCAAGAGACAGACGCTGCGGCCAGTGAGCCAGAAGACAAACCTGCAACCAAAAAAGCAGCGTCAAAAACTACAGCTAAGAAAACTACGGCAAAGAAAAAAACAGCGGCGAAAAAGACTACCACACCCAAAGCCACTGAAAAGAAAACCACTGAAAAGAAAACCACCAGCACAACGAAAAAGGCCCCAGCCAAACGAAAAACGACACGAAAAAAAGCCGCCAAACGACCTGAACTTGCGACAGGCCTACAGCCATTAGACGAAGCTTTATTTTCTGTCGATCGAGCAGCTCGACTCAGTGCCTGGTTGCAATGCGCCGGTCACGAAGAGGTTGTGTTCGTCGAGTACACGCCGCTGACCGAGTGCTTTTTTCAGGGAGATGACCCGCTCCACAGCGCCATGAGCACTCCCGGAGCCATTTGGGGTGATCTTGATTGTCCATGTGGTGAGACGGCACTGGCTGACCTCGACCCTTATCAATGCGTGACCAAACTACATTTTATCAGCAGCGCCAGCATTGAAGAAGTTGAAGAGCATTTCCGGTATGTGCCAGATCAGATCAAGGTGCAGGACATCTCCGTCTCCACACTGCTGGCCCCCTTAGGTGAAGAACAAAACGACGCCCTGGCCGAAGAGGCACTGACGGCGCTATGTCAGGCCATCGAAGCTCGGGACCACGCAGCAGTGGAACGCGACATTGACGCTGCCCTGTCCCTGATGAATGTGGATCTGGCCGTAGCCAATGTGCTTACTGATATGAAGCGGCTACTCACACACGCCGGGATCGATTCTGCCATTCAGCAGATCGGTCTGGTCACCTTAGCGCATTACTTGTGCTACGAGTTGCATGCTGAGCCGTTTGCTTTCACCGAAGTCGCTGCACCAGAAGCCCCAGAAGGTGTCTCTGATGACGCCGTCAGTGGTGAAGCTGAACAGTCAGCGGATCAGTCTTCAAACAGCGACTCAGACGACGGACGCGAGAATACTGACGACGCATCGGATGAGCAGCCACTGGCCGCTGCCGGCCTTGAGGAAGATGACCTCGAAGCCATGGAGCATATTCTTCAGGTTCAACGCCGCATCCTGCGTATGGACAGCGACGACCCGTGGGCCAGCGGGCGTGTTGATGCCGTCATTAACGTGCTCATCAACTGCTATGACAACCTCGAGTTAGCCGACGCGCGCCAGCAACTGGATGTCGTGATTGAGTCAGCGCGCTCAGGGGATATCGAATCTTTGGTGGAATGGATTGAGGGCCAGTTGTCCTACGTGCCGCCGGATCTCGATGTGTCCGTAGCTGACGATGATGACGAGGACGTTGATCATGACCTTGATGATGATGTCGATGAAGACGGCAGCTCAGAGGAACTGGAAAGCGAGCAGAAAAGCAATCAGGAAAACGCCCCGGCCAGTAGCGATACTAAAGCTGCGACGTCGGCTCCTGCCAGTTCAGTCAGCAAACCAGCGACCAAGCCCACCACAACAGCCAAAGAGCCTGAGAGCAAAAGTACACCGTCTATCACCGCATCACGTAGCGTTAAGGTGGATCAGGAAAAAATTGATCGCCTGATGAATTTAATCGGTGAAATGATCGTGGCGAAAAACGCCTTACCTTTCTTAGCCAAACGCGCCGAAGAGCAGCACGGCCTGCGGGAAATGGCGCGGGAAATAAAAGAGCAATACGCGGTCGTCAACCGCATTGCCGAAGAGATGCAGGATTCCATCATGCAGATTCGCATGATGCCCTTCTCGTTTATTTCAATGCGTTTCCCACGTCTGGTGCGCGACATATCACGACGCCTCGAAAAAGACGTGCAGCTGATTATTGAGGGCGAAGACACTGAAGCCGATAAAAACATCATCGAGTCACTGGCTGAGCCTCTGATTCATATCGTCCGCAACAGTCTCGACCATGGCATTGAAATGCCCGCGGTCCGGGAAAAAGCGGGCAAACCGGCCGCAGGAACTCTGACCATTCGTGCCTCCCAGGAAGCGGACCGGGTCATGATTGAAATCAATGACGACGGTAAAGGCATTGATCCCGAAGTGATCAAAGCCAAGGCGCTGGAAAAAGGCCTGATTGATGAGGCTACACAACAGCGGCTGACCGACAGAGAGGCGGTGAATCTGGTGCTGCTACCGGGCTTCTCCACCGCCGAAGAAGTCTCAGATCTGTCCGGGCGTGGCGTGGGCATGGATGCCGTCCGAAGTGCCGTGGAAAAGGTCAATGGCACCATGGCTCTCGACAGTGAGACCGGCAAAGGCACGCGTATTCGCATTTCCCTGCCGATGTCGATCGCGGTGACTCGCGTCATGATTGTCGAGTCGGATAAACAGCTCATGGGCATCCCGATGGATCAGGTACTGGAAACCGTACGCGTCCCTCGCTCGGAGATTTACACCGTCAAGCACGTACAGACCACCGTGCTACGCGACCGGATTGTACCGTTGAAGTCGCTGAATCAACTGCTGGCGCTGCCGTCACCACAAACCATTAATGAGGAAGACGAACACGCCGTCCTGGTCGCCCGTGTCGGTAACGATGTGATCGGCCTGATCGTCGACGACTTCCGTGGCTCGGTCGATATTATTCAAAAACCCATGTCTGGTGTTCTGTCTGGCATTCAGGCGTATTCAGGTGCTGCACTGATTGGTGATGGCTCTGTACTGATGGTCCTGAACCTCAAGGAGGTGCTCTGATGGCAATAGTCTATAGTGATAAAGAGGCCAAATTATCTGATGTGGTCTCAATCCAGGAGGTTGATGGATTACTTGAATGGCTACTGGAACATCCAGACGCCACGGTTAATCTGGCCGAGTGCCAACATCTTCATCTGGCAGCCCTGCAAACGCTCGCCAGTAGCCGTCGTACCATCACTGCCTGGCCTGACAATGAAAGTTTGAAAGGCTGGATAACGCCGTTGTTGAGTACAGGGGACACACCACAATGAGTAAATTGATTTTCGTTGTTGATGATTCATCCACCATGCTGATGAGCGTCAAAGCATCGCTGGAAATGCATGGATTTAAGGTGGAAACCGCCTCCGATGGTGTGCAGGCGCTGGACCGCCTAAACAGCATGAGTCCGGATCTCATCATCACGGATATGAATATGCCACGCATGGGTGGCATGGAATTAATTCAGGCATTACGTGCCATGGCTAAATTCCGTTTTACACCGATTCTGACACTCACAACGGAGAGTGAATCTGGCAAACGGGATGAAGCCAAGCGGTTGGGCGCCACGGGCTGGTTGGTAAAACCTGTGCCTGCGAACGACCTGGTAAGAATCATCAAACAAGTTGTCCCGGGCGCTTAAGCGACGGAGGTGTCGATGAAACGTGATACTGAACTTCAACCGCTACGCATTCGCCGCAATCGTTACGCGTTACTGGCGAACTGCGCTGTTCCATTACTGATCATGGCACTGATGTTATTTGCCTACTCTCCACTGGATCAATTAATCGCCGACCTGCACGAAACCAGTGCCGTGGGCAGCGCCGCTATTCTTGGCGTCGTCACCTTCGTTCTGGTGCACCTCAACCGCATCTGGGTGAAATGGTTTGTGGCGAAAATGACCGGCGATGTCGCGCCGTCTCAGGAAAGTAAGTTTGACGAAGCCGAACCCGTCATGGTGCTGTCCGATGCCGAAAAACAAATGCTGTCTGACTTACGTGATGTACTCATCAGTTTTAGTCCGGTGGCGGCACTGTTCAATGCCCACCTGACGAAAACCAACGAAGTCACAGAAGAA
>JAYYHP010000158.1:0-4983 GCA_036148335.1 Pseudomonadota bacterium | reverse complement strand
GATGGCCATGGCTGCCCATTTGCCACCGAAGCGTTCGAACTGCTCGTCGTCGGCGACGGCGGCAATCGCGGCGTTACCCAGACCCTGACGTGGCAAAGTCAGCGACAGACCAACGTCCCCCCAGCACAACTCAGCCAGAGACAGTACCGTCGACATGTTGGTGCCGTTCTGGTTGCCTTCTTTGACCTTAGTGTCCTGTTTCAGTTTGCCTGCACCGGCGCCTTCGCCAGTGGTGCCGTCGTTCATGCCGTCCATGATGGCGGCCAGCATGTCCAGCTCGACTGGGTAGTCGTGCTCGGCACGGTCATATTTGCGAGAAATAGGGCGGAATACGTTCGCCGCTACCTGATGTGCCTGATTAACGAGGGCACGAAACTTTTTCGGATTTTCGAGATTAATCATGTGCCAACTCCTTACAGATGCATGCCGCCGTTAACGCAGGCCAGAACCCGCAGATCACGATACCAGCGCTCGGCTGGGTGCTCTTTAGTGAAACCGTGGCCGCCTAACAGCTGTACGGTATCGGTGCCGATCTTCATGGCTTTCTCAGCGACCAACAACTGCGCCAAATAGGCTTCGCGGTGGAAAGGCTTACCGGCTTCTGCCAGTGCCGCAGCGCGCCATACCATCAGACGCATGGCTTCAAGTTCGATGCCGATGTCAGCCACCATAAAGGCTACCGCCTGACGGTGAGAAATTGGCTCACCGAAGGCCTCACGCTCGTTCACGTAAGGAATCAGGTAATCCAGTGCGGCCTGACAGGCACCCAGTGCCAGCGAGCACCAGTGCAGTTGGCCGAGGTCCATAAAGGTTTCAAAGTTAAAGCTGTCGTCACCCAGCAGGGCGTCTTTGGTCAGCGGCACTTTGTCCAGTGTCAGAGTACCCAGCGCACAAGCACGCAGGCCCATCATAGGTGCAGCTTCAAAGCTCACACCCGGGGCATCGCCCGGCACCAGGAACAGACGGTTACGGCGCTTGTAGCGCGCAGCAACCAGATACATATCGGCAGAACCGCCAAACGGCACCATGGTTTTTACGCCAGAAATACGGAAGCCCGCTTTGGTTTTCTTAGCTTTGGCAGTGAGCTTGGCTGGATCAAACAGGGCGCCAGATTCCTGCACGGCAATGGCCGCTTTAAACGGGTTATCTTTGAGATAGTTCGGCAGGTATTTTTCTTTCTGCTCGTCGGTACCCCACTTCACGATGGCGTTGGCCACGGCAACCGGTGCCAGTGTGGCGTAAGCCAGTGAGAAGTCACCCCAGGCAAGCTCTTCGGCAATGATGGCGCTGGTCGTTGGGCTGTAGCTTTGTGCCGCACCGCCCAGAGATTCCGGCACGGAGAAGAAGTTAAGGCCCAGCTCCATGATGTCCTGGAGGTAGGTTTCTGGCAGATCCATGGCTTCATTGGCATCGTGTGCCAGACCACGAACAACGTCTTCGGCGTAAGCGCGGACGGTGTCTTTGATCATCTGCTGTTCTTCGCTGAGCGTCAGGTCGAACATGCCTGCGGTGCTCGGCTCAGGCAACATCATCACTTCGTCGCCTTTTTTGTCCGATTTCTTGGCCATCATCTGACCAATGACTTCGAACCCTTTTTTGGTGCTGGCGTAGGCCAGTTTTTCAGCCGGACGGCGCAAACCGTATTTCTTGGCGAACTCGCTGCCTGCAAAGCGGCTGGCGATGCCGAGACCGACACCTTGAATATCTTTTGCCATAACTACCCCGTTGGATATCGATAGGGAAACACATTGACTCAATCAAACCTTCGCATTGTCACCCGTCAGACGGGCAGGTGCATTGGCAGCCCTGACCGGACATTACGGGCCGAAATGCGAATTCCCGGCTAAGGCTTGGGTGCGCCCGGACAGCACGGTATCATGTCCGCCGCTTAATTGATGCAGAGGAATCTCATGCTTACCCTGTTGTCGCCAGCCAAGACTCTGGACTTTGAAACCCCACCCGTCACTGACCAGCATTCATTGCCGGATTATCTGGATGAGTCGGCTGAGCTGATTGATGTACTGCGCCGTTATTCTCCCGATGAGATCGGTGCGCTGATGAAGCTGAGCCCGAAACTGAGCGAGCTGAACGTTCAGCGCTACAGCGATTGGACACTGCCGTTCCCGGAAGACGACGCCAAAGCCGCGGTACTGGCGTTTAAAGGGGATGTGTACACCGGTCTGGATGCGGAGCACCTGAGCAAAGATCAGTTGGCGTATGCACAGAATCACCTGCGAATTCTGTCGGGCCTGTATGGTTTGTTGCGCCCGCTGGATTTGATTCTGCCGTACCGCCTGGAAATGGGAACCAAGCTAGGCAACGAGCGTGGCAAAGACCTGTACGCATTCTGGGGCGATGCCATTACCAACGCGCTCAACGAATATTGCCGTGCGGAAGGCATCGATACCATTGTTAATCTGGCATCGAATGAATACTTCAAATCGGTCAAACCTAAGGCGCTGGAACCTCAGCTGATTACGCCGGTCTTTAAAGACGAGAAAAACGGAAAGTACAAAATCATCAGCTTCTACGCTAAAAAAGCGCGAGGTATGATGGCCCGTTATCAGATTACCCACGGCATTGAAGATGCCGAGCAATTAAAAGCCTTTGATGTGGCAGGCTATCGTTTCAATGAAGAAGAATCGACCGCCACTGAATGGGTGTTTAAGCGCGCAGAAAAGGATGCAGTAAATGCCTGACGCTTTGCGTAATTTAAAGGTGTATTTTTCTAAGGCTTGTTTGGGACTGGCGGCAACGCTGACCCTGAGCGGGTGTGTGTTGGCACCACAGACGATTCAATTGGCAGAAACCTCTGAGGTAAAACCTGCCAGTGCAGCTGTGAATCGTGGTGCGTTAGTTCGTGTGGCCGATCGTCGTGAAGACCTGGATGACCGTCGTTATTTAGGCAACCGCGGTGGTCGTTTGGCCGAAAACTCTCCACTGCACGCGCAGGATGAACTGGCGACGGTGTTGAGCCTGCGACTGCAAGACAGCATGGCGCAACTGGGATTTGGCGGTGCCAGCCCGGTAGAGCCGGTGAAAGTTGAGCTGGGCATCAATAAGTTTGATTACAGCTGCAACGAGGGCGTGCTGGTCACGGCGTGTTCAGTGAGCATGCGGTTTGAAATGACGGTGCTTGACGGCAAGCGTACTTTCACCAAGCCTTATGGTTTGACGGAATCACGTCGCGTCGCCGCCGCACCCGTGAAAGAGTACAACGAGCAGTGGGTGAATGATGTTCTGGACCGCCTGTGGGAATACATCTTCAGCGATCCTGAGCTGCGTGGGTATCTGGGCGTTTAACCTCCGGTTATCCCAAGGCACTCTTTAAGAGTCTGAGACTACCAAAAGAAAAGCCCGCAATTGCGGGCTTTTCTTTTTGTCTGATGGCTAAAGCGCGGGCTTAGCTAAGCGCTTTTTCCAGACGGCCAATGGCGTCTTTCAGCGTGTCCATGCTGGTGGCGAAGGACAGACGCATGTAGCCCGGCGTACCAAAGGCAGAGCCCGGCACCAGCGCCACACCAGCTTCGTTCAGCAGCTTTTCTGCAAACTCGACATCATCGCTGATGCTGGCGGCTTCCATTGCGCCTTTCACGCAAGGGTAGGCATAGAAGGCACCGTCACCCGCGATGCAGGACACACCGGGGATGGCATTCAGAGCATCAACGATGTAGTCGTGACGTTCTTTAAATGCTTTGACCATTGGGGTCACACAATCACGACCGCCACGTAGCGCCGCTTCGGCCGCAACCTGCGAGATGGAGGTTGGGTTAGACGTCGACTGCGATTGAATCTTCTTCATGGCGCCAATCAGTTTCACTGGGCCTGCGGCGTAACCAATGCGCCAGCCAGTCATGCTGAAGGCTTTAGAGACACCGTTAAGTACGATGGTGCGGTCGTAGAGATCCGGGCACGCAGTCACGATGTTTTCAAACGCAAAGTCGGCCCACCAGATGTACTCGTACATGTCATCGGTGGCGATCAGGACGTCTGGGTACTTACGCAGTACGTCGCCAATCGCTTCCAGTTCTGCTTTGGTGTACGCGACACCCGATGGGTTGGACGGGCTGTTCAGAACCACCAGACGAGTTTTGTCGGTGATGGCCGCATCCAACTGCTCTGGTGTGATTTTGAAACGCGTGCTTTCGTCGGTTTCAATAATGACTGGCTGACCTTCGGCGATTTTCACCATGTCTGGGTAGGACACCCAGTATGGCGCAGGGATAACCACTTCATCGCCTGGGTTGATCAGTGCCAGTGCCAGATTGAAGAAACTCTGCTTACCACCACAAGAAACCAGAATCTGGTTAGGGGCGTAGCTCAGGCCGTTGTCATTGTTCAGTTTGTCGATGATGGCGCTTTTCAGCGCAGGCGTGCCATCGACGGCCGTGTACTTGGTAAAGCCGTTGTTAATCGCTTCAATGGCTGCCTTCTTAATGTGCTCTGGCGTATCGAAGTCGGGTTCGCCAGCGCCGAGGCCAATAATGTCTTTGCCTTCTGCGCGCAGCTCTGCAGCACGGTTAGTGACTGCCAGAGTCGGGGATGGCTTGATCAGTTGAACGCGATCAGACAGTGTAAGATCCAAAGTAGCTTTCCTCAAAACGGGCCTGAAAACAGGCATTAAAACGCCGTATAATAGTACTTGATTCGTGCGTTAACTGGAATCCTCATGAACAAGCCATTCGAGCTGTCGTCGAAGTATTCTCCGGCCGGTGACCAGCCTGTCGCGATTGAACAGTTAGTCAAAGGCATCAATGCTGGCCTTTTGAAACAAACCTTGCTCGGTGTGACGGGCTCGGGCAAGACCTACACCATGGCTAATGTGATTGCCCAGAGTGGCCGTCCGGCCATCATCATGGCGCACAACAAAACGTTGGCGGCACAGTTGTACGGTGAGTTTAAGGAATTCTTCCCTAATAACTCGGTGGAGTATTTCGTTTCTTACTACGACTACTACCAGCCAGAGGCATACGTTCCGGCCTC
>JAYYHP010000157.1:0-19638 GCA_036148335.1 Pseudomonadota bacterium | reverse complement strand
AGATTTTCGATGAACACACCCGTCTGTCAGGCTTCGAGAACGACGGCACACGCGATTTTGATTTGAGTGCCCTGAGCGGCATGGATCAAACTGCCTACGATGCCATGGCACCGGTTCAGTGGCCGGTCAATGCGCGTTACCCCAACGGCCGCGAGCGTTTTTATGACGACGGTCGTTTTTACACGCCGAGCCGCAAAGCACGGTTCGTCCCGGTTCAGTCGCGCATTGCACCGCTTAGCAAAACCGGTTTGAACATGAACACCGGACGCGTTCGCGATCATTGGCATACCATGACCCGCACGGCAAAAGCACCGGTACTGGCACGCCATATCATGGAGCCGTACGCAGACTTTCATCCGGACGACGCCAATGAACTGGGCATTCAGGATCAACAGTTGGTGCGCCTGTTTTCCGAACGCGGTGACATTATCGTGCGTGCCCAGGTGCGCCATGACGGGGCTCAACGCCGTCATGAGGTCTTTGTTCCGATGCATTGGACCGGCCGTTATGCCAGCCGAGCTCGCATGGGTACCCTGATCAACAAAGATCATGATCCGATTTCAGGACAACCAGCGTTAAAGATTTCTGACGTTCAGGCCGAACCTTTCCAGACCGACTGGGAAGGCTTCTTACTGACGGCCGACGATTTAGGGCCACTTAACAGCGAATACTGGGTGTACAACGTGACCGACACCGGTCACATGTACGACATCAGCGGTCAGGGTTCTCCGGACGACCTAATTGAAGAAGTGCGCCAACACTTTAATGCTCAGCACTGGCTGCATTTCAGTGACCCTGCAAACACACACCATCGCTTCTGCCTGATTGAGCAAGGTCGATTGCGTGCCGTGTTATTCCTTCACAAAGAATACGATTTCGGCAGCCGCCAATGGCTGGTCGAACGATTTGGTGATGTTGAAATCACCGATCAAGACCGACGTGCCCTGCTGGCAGGTAAGCCTTTGGGCGCGCAGGAAGACAAAGGCGCCATCGTGTGCTCATGCTTCCAGGTCGGCGAAAACAGCATTAAAGATGCGATTGCGCAAGGATGCGAGACCCCGGCCGAACTTGGTGAAGCGCTTAAATGCGGCACCAATTGCGGCTCTTGTATTCCGGAGCTGAAATCTCTGATTTCAGCCACACTGGCCACTGAGGCCGTGGAGTAATCTCATGAAAAAAACATTATCTCTGAGTAAACCAACGACCCTCGGTACTGTCTGGTTGGTTGGCGGCGGCCCCGGTGATCCCGAGCTACTGACACTGAAAGCCATGCGTGTGCTCAGCCAGGCCGACATCGTGTTATACGACAGCCTGATTTCTGATGAGATTCTCGACATGCTGCCCCAGAAATGCACACGCATTCATGTGGGAAAGCGTTGTGGTGCACACAAGATGTCTCAGGTCGACATTCAGACTCTGCTGCTCACCAGCGCCAAGAAATATCAACGCGTCGTTCGTTTAAAAGGCGGAGATCCATTTATCTTCGGACGCGGTGGAGAAGAACTTGAATTCCTGCAAGCCCACGGCGTAACAGTAGAAGTCGTGCCGGGCATCACCGCCGCCGGTGGTTGTGCGGCTGCAGCGGGCATTCCCCTGACCCATCGCCAATACGGCAACGCACTGATGCTGGACAGCGGTCATAGCCAATTCGGCGAATACCAGAAAAGCCAGAGCCCGACCCGAGTGTTTTATATGGGCGTAAAACAAGCCGGCATGATTACCGCCAGCCTGTTAAGCGACGGCCTGGCCGACAGCACCCCAGTCGCACTGATTGCTAACGGTACGCTGCCCAATCAAGAAGTACATACTGGGGTACTGATGGATTTACCATTTCTCGCCGAGCGATACTCAGGTGCAGGCCCTGCTCTGATTATCGTTGGCGAAGTGGCTGCCTTTGCGGCCCTACAACAGGTTCAGGCCCATGGCGAAGCCGTGGCGTGAGCACACCGGCATTTGCCGGATTCCCAAGTAAGCTGTTGGTCCATTTCTGCGTAAGCGATTGTTGGACTCGCCCCGAGCTGAAAAGCCCGGGGCTTTTTTTTGCCTGATCACACAACGTCACTCAGTGTGACGCGCTGTTCGTTGCTCGCTGCTCATTGCTCGTTATGCACCATTCTGGGATATCTGCACTTCTGCGATGGCCATAACTTGGCGATGGCTACAGCCCGGCCATATACGGAAATCTGCAACGCTCAGTAGTCGCGCCCGCAGATTACTCCGAGCCGCTGATGTCCTGAACAAAAGTAATTTCATTACCCTCCGGATCAGGCAGCACCATTAATTTCACGACGCCCGGATACTCTTCAATATCACTTACAGAAAAGCCTTCCGCCACCAAGGTATCGCGCTGAGTATCAACATTCTCAACGGCGATCACCAGACTGGTTGCCCCCGCACGCTGCTCATCCTGACTCAACTGAACAAACGCTGAATCCGCTAATTGCCATTCAGCAACGCCTTCCATAGGCATCAGATCCGGTGCCCGTCCGAGCAGCTTGGTATACCACGCCAATGCCATTTCGAAATCTTTTACTGGCATGACCGGAATAACTGCTGTTATCGCATCTATCGTCATAGTGAATCTCTTATAGAAAGTAAGTAATTCGATTAGCTCGATGTTTATTGCACCTGAACCAACACACCATCTTTAAAAATGAATGTGACGTTTTGGGTCTTTACTGTATTTGCCTCTTCCACAATAAAAGCGTCAGGGTTCATCTGCCTCAGGATATGAGTAATGTCCTGCATCGAATAGTGCTTACCGTCCTCAACAACAAGCCGCCCCAGAAGCTCGTTTGCCGTAAGCACATCTTCATGGGCAGCATTTCGATATGTCGCCGTGACCGCATTGTCGATGACGACAACCGCCCAAAAACCATTTGAGAGCACGAGCAAACAGAGGGATACCCAGAAGCTGACCTTCCATCCATTCATCTTTTCATCCTTTAATGGGAGTTACCTTATTTCTGGCCGGAAACTTCATTCCTTGCCCCATATTTCTCATTCTAAAAATCAGCACTAAACCAATCCGCTCTGTGATCAGACGAGGTAAAGCCACGAGTTAATAGAGCAGCGCCAGATTAGAGTAGCGCCATATGCTGAATCACAGCGTGTACCTGACTCAAGCTCGCATTGCCTGAAAAATGAAGGCCTGTATTAAGAACTCTTATTTTATTAGAAAGATGATCCCGGTGACTTAAGAAACTCCGCTTCTTCCGCCGTAGAGGGTCGGCCCAATATGGCATTGCGATGCGGGTAGCGTCCAAAGCGATCAATAATAGCTTTGTGCTTCAACTCAAACTGGTAGTTGTCGTCTGGCGCATGATCTTTAAACAGTGTTTCTGCCGTTTGGTGTACTGCTTTCGATTCACTGTGCATGTAGGGCATCAATAAAAACGTTCGGTAATCGGCATTTTTAAGTTGCGCCAATGCGCCGTTTGCTACTGCTTCTTGCGCGAGTGCCAGAGCCAACGGATCCTGGGAGAATGCTCGAGGCGTGTCGCGGTAAATATTTCGCGAAAACTGATCCAGTACAATAATCTCAGCCAGACGGCCTTCCGCCGTTTGTCGCCACTCATCACACTCACACGCAGCTGCACGTGTGAGGAGGTCACCAAACCGCTCCTTCAGCATCTGGTCAAAATCGGAATCTTTGATCCACCATTGCTTTGGGGCGAGTTCAGTAAACCAGAATTGAATAATCTCGTTAGCGGTCATCCGTTATCCTTGGCTATAGGGACTGATATTTTAGCGGCTGATGTTGGAGCGACTGTTATTGTTGTGTCTGGCAATGTATCGACAGACAGCGAGCGACGATCCTGATTCAAACCGGCGCTCTAATAACTCTGGTTCTGGCCTTGATTATTAGGGTGGCACGGACAAGATAATAAGTGGTCATTGACCATGCCCATGCTTTGCATAAAGGCGTAACAGGTCGTTGGGCCAACAAAGCCAAAGCCGAATTTTTTAAGTGCTTTGCTCATGGCTTTAGAAGCGTCGGTTTGTGCGGGGGCGTCTTTCAGAGTTTCAAGGTGGTTGATGATCGGCTCCCCGTCAACGTAAGACCACAACCACTCAACCCAGTCATGGCCCTGCGCTTCTGCGGCAACCCAAGCCCGCGCATTTTTTCGGATGGCTTCGAGTTTACCGCGATGACGGATCAGCCCGGCATCCTGCATGCAGTCGTCGATGTCAGCATCGCTCATTTGAGCAATGCGATGAGGATCAAACTGATGGAAGCGCTCACGGTAGTAAGGGCGCTTTTTGAGTACGGTGATCCAGCTCAATCCTGCCTGCTGCCCCTCAAGGCAGAGCTTTTCAAACAGGCGATGGGGCTCGTAGCAAGGCACGCCCCATTCATGATCGTGGTAGGCCAGATACAGGTCACCCTGTGCCCAGCTACATGGCGTCAGTTCACTCATGCATCGGCTCGCTGGAACACTAAAGTACGGTTGTTGGCAGGCATTTCTTCATCCGCGCGCAAAAACAGCTGATGTTGACGTGCGGTCAGCAGTACCTGCTCGAAATCTTTGATGCCACTTTCCGGATCACGCTCACGCAACCATTGGTCCAGCTCGACGTTTCCGGGGCTGGTGAATTGGCCATCGTAGTTGTAGGGCCCATAGAGCATGAGCAAACCACCCGGACGCAGAGCGCGGCTGGCACCTTTAAACATTTTCTCGACTCCGGCCCAGCTGATGTAGTGCACCAGGTTGGCACTGAAGATAGCGTCGGCCTCTCGCGCAGGCCAGATGTCCTGATTGACGTCGAGCTCAAGCGGGGCGAGGAATCCATCGGTGTTGGCGTGCTGACGCCACAGCTCAATACCCGGCAGACGCTCTTTCAGGTCGGAGGGTTGCCAACGGATACCCGGCAAGTGCGCTGTCATATACGCGGCATGCTGCCCAGTACCACTGGCCAGCTCCAGCACAAAGGCACCGTCTGGCAGGTGTTTACCCAGTATGTCGAGGATCGGGCGCTGATTGCGCTGGCATGCCTCAGCGGTTGGCAGCTGATCGGCGGTGCCCAGTTCGTTGCTCAAAAGTCACTCTCTCTCAATAATCCATGTCTTATTCTGTACATCCTGTCAGCCCAGTATCTCACAGTCGCAGAATGACACAATCACCCCAGAAGCCATAAAGGTGATTTACCTCGTCGGAGTTTGAATCTGTTCACATTTTAATCAGCATCAGCAAAATTGCTGGCACGCGGGTCAAGCTTTAGAATACCCCCAACTTTTATTAGCGAATGGCCAGTAGTCACTATGCGTGCAACCCAATTTTTAATCGCCACAGAAAAAGAAACCCCAGCAGATGCAGTGGTTGTCAGCCACCAGCTGATGCTGCGCTCCGGTATGATCCGCAAGCTTGCAGCGGGCCTGTACACCTGGATGCCGTTGGGCCTGCGTACGCTGCGTAAGGTTGAGGCCATTGTTCGTGAAGAGATGAATCGTGCCGGTGCGCAGGAAGTTCTGATGCCAACCGTGCAACCTGCCGAGCTGTGGGAAGAGACCGGCCGCTGGTTCCAGTACGGCGGTGAGTTGCTGCGTTTAAAAGACCGTCACAATCGTGAGTTCTGCTACGGCCCCACCGCCGAAGAAGTGATCACCGACCTCGCCCGCAACAACCTCAGCAGCTACAAACAGCTGCCAATGAACCTGTACCAGATTCAAACCAAGTTCCGTGATGAAACCCGTCCGCGTTTTGGTGTGATGCGTGCTCGTGAGTTCTTGATGAAAGATGGCTACTCCTTCCATGCCAGTGAAGAGAGCCTGCAGGAAACCTACGACCGCATGCATGAGGCGTACAGCCGCATCTTTACTCGTCTGGGACTGGATTTCCGTCCGGTACTGGCGGACACCGGCTCCATTGGTGGTGCCTCCTCTCACGAATTCCACGTATTGGCCGACTCTGGCGAAGACGACATCGCCTTCTCGAACGCCAGTGACTACGCCGCCAACGTTGAGCTTGCCGAAGCGCTGGCGCCTGCAGGCGAACGCCCTGCGGCAGCCGCAGAGCTGGCCGAAGTAGCGACGCCAGACACCAAGACCATTGAGGAAGTTGCCGCCTTCCTGAACGTCGATGCTTCACAGGTATTGAAAGCCATTGTCGTACGCGGCACCAGCGAAGCCGAAGACGCCGAAGAAGGTACTGCCGGTGAACCCGTTGTGCTCTTCCTGCGTGGTGACCACGAACTGAACGAGATTAAAGCCGAGAAACTGCCGGGCGTGCTGACACCACTGCAGTTCGCCAGCGATTCTGAGATTCAGAGCATCGGCGGTGTGTCGGGCTACGTTGGCCCTCGCAACCTGTCGGCACGCTGCTACGTTGACCGCAGTGCCGCGCATCTGGCCGATTTCGTTGCCGGTGCCAATGCCGCAGACGCGCACATGATCGGCATGAACTGGGAACGTGATGTCCCACTTCCAGAAGTAGCTGACCTGCGTAACGTCGTTGCGGGTGACCCAAGCCCATGTGGTCAGGGCACGCTGGATATCAAACGCGGTATTGAAGTAGGCCACATTTTCCAGCTGGGGACTAAGTACTCTGAAGCACTGAAAGCCAGTGTACTGGACGAAAATGGCAAAGACCGCACCATGATGATGGGGTGTTACGGTATTGGTGTCAGCCGTGTCGTGGCCTCAGCCATTGAGCAGAACCACGATGACAACGGCATCATCTGGCCAGACGCCATTGCGCCGTTCCAGGTCGGCATCGTGCCGATGCATATGCACAAATCCGAAAAGGTTAAGGAAGCGGCAGAAACCCTGTACGCCGACTTAGTCGCTGCGGGTTACGACGTGTACATGGATGACCGCGACAAGAAAACCAGCCCAGGTGTGAAGTTTGCCGACATGGAACTGATGGGCATTCCACACCGCGTTGTTATCAGCGATCGTGGTCTCGAGGCAGGCACCGTGGAATATAAGCACCGTCGCAGCGATGAGAAACAAGACATCGCCGTCGATGACCTGATGACCTTCCTGACCGCGCAACTTCAAGGCTGATGACTCAGCACAGCCGCCTCGGGCGGACGAACCGTCAGCGCGTACGCACATGTAATTGGGCGTTAGCGCTGATGTTCGGCCGATTCACTGGGCGGTCAAGTCATTCATTGCGCAGGAACATCCCTAAACCTGTCACCCTGTTCGCTCTGGCGACTTCCCTATTGCTCGGCAGTCATTCTGCACTGGCCATGACCAGTGATGAACCAGACCCCAGCCTGCGTACAGCCCTCCTCAATGCCGTCAATGAAGCCGATTCGTTTGAGGACGAGTTTGATGCTCAGGTGTGGCTGATGGATATGTCGACCCGACTTAAACGCTATCGCAGTATGCGCAATGAAAAAGTGCGCCTCGACCTGCTGCGCATGGTGCATCAGGAAGCCACCAAAGCCGGGCTTCAGCCTGAACTGGTGTTATCGGTCATACAGATCGAAAGTGCATTTGATCGCTTTGCGTTGAGTTATGTCGGCGCCCAGGGCTATATGCAGGTCATGCCATTCTGGAAAAAAGAAATTGGGCGTGACGATGACAACCTCATGGATACTCGTACCAATCTACGCTACGGCTGCACCATCCTGAAACACTACCTTGATCGCGAGAAAGGCAATCTGATTCGCGCCCTCGCCCGCTACAACGGCAGTTTAGGTAGAACCAAGTACCCAGAGAAAGTCCTGCTGGCGTGGGATAAGTACTGGTTTGTGAATTACTGACTGGCCTCCTTCGCCCTAGGTACTGGCATACGTTGCGGTAGGTGCTGATTATTTTCTGAGCCCATACTGAAACAACGCGCAGTATCACTCAGACAATAAAAAGACGAAGGAACGTACGATGAAGCTCATTCCCTCGCTGGCGTTGGCCAGTCTGCTATCAACGATCACAACCGTTTCGACCACGCACGCGGATCACGCGATTGAAGGTTGTCAGCTTCAGTACCCTATCGTGCTGTCGCATCACTTTGGTTTACGTACTATATGTCCGGACAGTTGGACTGCCGATGAGTGCATGACCCGCGAAGGCGATAATCTGACTAAATACTGCGCCGACTGGGACGATGAAGCCGGCTGTCAGCAGTGGGTGCTGCCTGCCGATGAAGCGCACCTACCACCCCGTATCGACAACCACTACGACACACGCCTGAAACGCACCAGCGACATTGCTCAGTACCATCGCTACTTCAGTAAAGACATCGTCGATCGTCTGGAGGCCTGTGGTAACGATGTTTTCATCGCCGACAAGCCCGCTTACGCCAATTACCATCAACGCTCAGCGTCATTACGCCTGACGGTACTTGAAGCCCTGGCCGCTACCGGCAAAAACAAAGTCGTGTTGATCGGTACCTCGCAAGGCACTCAGGATGCGCGTTTTATGGCCACGGTGCAGCCCGCGAATCTTAATGACCCAGCTGGCCCTAGGATGAACCAACACGTGGCTGCCATTGTCGGCTTGTCGGGTGAGCATTTAGGCGCTGAGATCGCCACCATCGGCATCAGTGGGATGTACTTGTCGAACTACACCTTCGGTGACGGCTGGGTTGATCCTGAGGCCGGTGCCTCATTCTGGGAGTTTGAAGAAGGCGAGCGCCTGAATACCGATTTGATGTGGCGCGAAGTTGGCAATACCCAAACGGATGCCGAGCTTTTTTCTCAGCCGCTGGTGTTGATGGAAGGCTACGATCGCAACAACGAATTTGAATACGATCTCGACCTGAATGGACAGTTCCGCGCCTTTCTCAGCGGCCTGACCTCACTGTCCAGCCAGTACATGCAAGAAGACTTTTACCGCGATGAACACGCCTGGGATGCACTGATGTCAGATCTGGGACTGTCAGAGCGCGGCTGGTATGAACTGGTCAATGAAGACAATGAGAACTGCAATGGCGTCGGTCATTACAGCTATTCAGCCCGCATCCGCCATTGGGACTATGAGTACTGGGGCGATGCTACTTTCTATCTGGGTGTGACGGCACTGTATGGCCCGAACGATGGCTACACCACCATGGACTCCCAGAATTTCGACAAAATTGGCTACGCCCCCTGTGCTGATGGTCGCCGTAATTTTGAGCACATTAAAACTCTGGATGGCAGCATTTTCAGCCACGGGTATTACCACAACTATTTCACCGGGCGTAACCCGTATTACGGCCCACGGGATCGCTGGTTGCAGGAAGGTGCGCCGTATCAGGGAGGCGTGGCGGATTTCTATGAGCAGGTCATGCGTGACCTGAAAGCACGGGGCTATTGAGGTCAGACGTACAGGTGAGCTGGCGGACGGTGGTTCACAACGACGTTGTATTAAAAGCCACCGTCACTCAGTAGTTCAGGCAAACAACGCTGGATAGGACGACGACAAATGTCACGCTCTTGCGACGGCGTACGCGCCCACTGACGCAATGCGCTGTCGTAAGCCATCCGCTCGGGAACCCCGGTATCCACCGGCTGACCAATGCTGTCCAGCAGCGCCTCACGTTCAATGGCAATGTGATCGGCGAGACGCATGGCTAACTCGCGCATGTCGCCGTTTTCACGCTGGTACACATCCACATGAAAGATCTCTTCACCGTTGAGTTTCTGGAATTCACGAATCTGAACCCAGCGTACTTCTCCCGGCTCACTTTTAATGTTCCAGAGTGCATAGTCGTTGATGGTTTCCGCCTGCATGACGGGCGTCGCCAGTAAGGCACACAAAGGAAGTAGACGGATCAGTGACATAGGTACGTGCTCATTATTATTCTGTTATTGGCTTACGGTATCAGACTTTGATGTCGATTACCCAGAAGCTCCAGACCCCATGGCCTGAGACGCCATACGACAGCGCTCAGCCGGCACAAACAATTGCGTCATGAGGTACGTTTTAAATTCATCAGGGTACGGCTGTGTTGTCAGTGCTTCGCGCATGCATGCCAACCAGGCATCACGCTCGGCCTCACCGATCGGCAAGTGCGCATGCGCCCGTGGAATGGCGATAGCTCCGTATTTTTCACGATAGAGTTTTGGGCCGCCCAGCCAACCACACAGAAAGCGCGTGAGCTTATCGCGGGATTCCGTCAGATCCTGCGGGTGCATGTCACGGATACGACGCGCCTCGGGCAAGGTTTCCATGGCATCATAAAATGCATCGACGAGGGCATGAATGCCCTCGTACTGTCCTGCAGCCTGAAACGACGCATCGCCCTGCCCGTACTCAGCCATGTCAGGCAAACTCTTCCATAAAGTCGAGTGAGGCCTGATGTCGAATGGTGCGGCGATGATTCGCCCACAATTCTTTGACCTTTTCCTGATTGCACTGCTGGCGGTCGATCAGAACGCGCGTCTGCAATTCGCCTTTGCTCTGACCACCGGTTAACGGCACCTTCGAGAAGACAAACTGGTTTGACACCAGATCCATAAATGGCCCCGACTTACTGGTTGGCATAATAAACAGCAACTGCAAGCCCAGACTCTCGGTCAGGTAATTAATCACCTCTTTCGAGCGGGTCTCGTCCATCTTCGAGAACGCCTCGTCCACCAATACCACACGCAGGTGGGTATCACCCTCGTTAAAGCGGAAGGCTGAGGTAATGGCCGCCGAGCGAATAATGTACGCCGGTGTCTCTAACTGACCGCCCGAGCCCGTACCGTATTGCGACAAGGCAATCGGTTCTTTATTGGCGGGCTGCTTATAAATTTCGTAAGCACGGTAGTTACGATAATCGGAAATACGCTCCAGTTCGCGCATGGCTTTTTGCTCATCGTCATCCAGCAACATGCTCATTAACTGATCACGGACTTTCACCGAGCTGGCAGACAACTCAGCGGTAAAGAGCGTGGCACCATCGCCCAGCGCAGGGTTTTTAATGACTTCGTCAAAGAACTGGAAATACTCTTTGTACTCTGGCACCCAGGCCCAGTCGAACCAATAGGTTTCACGGTCTGCACCAAACTGGTGATGAGCCAGCTCTTTATTCAGGTCTTCAAGAATGCGTTTACCGTCATTAATGGCCTGATAAATAGAGTGACACAGGTTGGTCACGAATACGTTATTAAAGCTTTCGCGCAACTGGTGCAGCTTGTCTTGTTTCTCAACCAGAATATTGTTTTTCAGACGGTTATGAACGCGCTCGACTTCGCGCTGCAGGTCACACACACTGGTGAAGAATTTTGCACCATGCTCGTCGCGGTAGTCCGGCGTGTACACGATTGAATCAATCGTCTGACACGTCTGGTTGTGATCGGTAATGTTGCGCTCAATTTCGTAGGCGATGGAATTAAGTTCCTGCGCCAGGGTTTTGCGCAGATTCTCAATAGCTTCTACCGGACTTTCTTCGGCTTCTTTATCCGCCTGCTCCAGTCGCTGATCCAGATTAAAGTCTGGCCAGACGCTGACGATCTTGCGCAGGGCGTCTTCTTTCGCATCGGCGATGTCTGACGTTTGTTCCTGATGTTCACTCAGCGCTTTCACGCCTTTTTCAGCGTCCGTTAACTTCTGCTGCAAACGACCCAACTCACCGTCGAGTTCTTTAATCTGTGCATCCAGACCGTCGGCTTTTTCTTTTAACGCCACAAACTCGTGTTCAATATCGCCGAAGCTCGTAACATCTACGCCTTTCAGGGCGTTTTCTGCCTGAGTCATGGCGTATTGAGTGTCGAGCATGGACTGCATCTGGTCGGCAAAAGTCACGTGACGCAGCAGGTTAACCGCATCCAGTAACTGCTGCGCCTGACGCAGCTGATAATTGGCTTCGTTGGCAACGTCTTCGAGCGTATTAACTTCACTGCGTTTAGCGTTCAGTGCACGCTCACGAGCACCCAGACCAAACACCAGATCGGCATCGTTCAGATCACAACGATAAATCGAATAAGAGCCCGAACCCAGACCTTGCTTAGTAACACCACGACGTGTCATACGCAGCGCTTGCAGGTCTTCAACCTGTTCAACCGAGCCGTAGCTGGCCTCAAGATAGTAGCGTGCGGTGGCATGATCGAAATCCATCAGGTGAATAATGGAATTCGACGACAGCTTCATACGCTCGCTGTCTTTTTTCGCTTTTTCACCCTGAATTACACGGGCGCGGCTGCCTCCCGGAATCTGACGCAGGATATGCGCGGCTTCGGCTTCAAAGGCTGACTCAACGATAATGCTGAAACGTGCACCGCCAATGTAACCTTCAATGGCGCTCTGCCACTCTGGATCGGTCACCTCGACGTAATCCGCCAATACCCGAGGCTCAGCCTGTGGACACTCGCGCATGATGACTTCCAGCGCCTGACGCACATAGCCCGGGTAATTCGCCTGACGCGCTTCAAGGCTGGATATCTCGTTTTGCTTCTGCACCATACGGTGCTGTGCTTGCTGTAACTTTTGCTCGCGGCGGTCAACGATACGGGCAATCTGATCACGTAATGAAATACCGCTGCTTTCCAGCTCAGTATTGTGGAAACGATCACGCCATTGGTTCACCAACGACTGCTGCGCGCGAGCATCATCCAGGTGTGCTTCCAGCGGCGATAAATCCACCCAGTCTTTGCCCAACAGTTTGCGGAAATCCACCGCGCCCTGATCTTTTATGGCCAGAACTTCACGGGCCTGCTCAGCCATGCGCTTGCTGCCCAGCGATGGCACTTCGGCAGCGACATTGGTTTTTTGCAATGCGCCGTATAACAGCTCGGTGGCGCGCAGCGAAGCTTGCAGCATCTGATCCTGCTCGAGCAGAGGAATCGCCTGCTGTTGCAGCTTGGCCTTGCCATCATTAATGGCTTGCTCGGCGGCGTCTTTATCTTGCAATGCATCGATGCCCTGACGTCGTGCCTCCATGGTAATCAGTTGCTCACGCACCTGCTTACGACGGTCCTGTGCAACGTCACGTTCCTTCTGCGTTTTCGCCAGCAGTTCGCGTACCTGTTGCTGCACTTCTTTGGCATGCAGGTAGTTTTTCTGATCATTGAGATAACGACTACGCGCCGCGGTGTATTCCAGCACGTTGTAGTCGATCCACTGATCGATATAACTGCCGGCGCTGTCACGAGTGCCGCTCAGGCGAGCGATGGTTTCGGCCAGACGGTTGGCGTCGGACTCCATCGCATAAATGGTTTTCATCAAGTCAGAGACGCTGCGGATGGCATCGCCCATGTCTTTCGGTTCAAGAATTTCGTTGGCAACAAAACCGTTGATACTTTTCACCGGCTTATAGGCCATAAAGCGTGAGAAAGTACGCGCCGCGTTCATGGCTTCCCGCTCAGAAACGGCATCGTTACGGCCGCGCAGAGCACCGTACAAACGGCGCAGGTATTGTTTCTTAGTGTCGTATTTTTCAACACTGTTCGGATCAATACGCGTGGCGAGATTTTTAACCAGTTTATTCAGCGGAATCACTTCCTGCTGGGTGTCGTCGATGTTCAGCAAAAAGTCGTTCTGGGTGAGCGACTCGCCGGCAACGATGTAAAACTGAATGTCGTTCTGACGCGCCACCGGTTGGGCACCGGCACGGTCTACGGTGGCGCTCACACCGATAATGGCGGTAAATGGTTCGCCGCTTTCGCCCTGAGTCGGATGAAATACCGCACCTAAATAGCCGACGGCACCGTTCGGGCGCGCATAACTGCCGTCGTCACAACCAAGGACATAGGACGCCAGAGTACGTACGTTTTTTCCGCGCCCGCGCTGGGTCGCTTCGTCCTGACCAGGGTTGTAATGGAACAGCGTATCGTGCGCGGCTGTCATGATCGTCTGGATGGCATCGGCAGCGGTCGTTTTACCCGAACCGTTGCCGCCAGAGAGCAGATTAATTGGACCGAATTCAAACTCAGTGGCCGGGATGTTGCCCCAGTTGATGTAGATAAATTTCTTGAGATACATAGGGCTTATTCTCCAAACAGACTGACAGGCGCTTTGCCGTCGTCTTGTGAAGCATCGCTTTTAGATACGTCATCCTGAGGTACGTCATTATCAGACGCCTCATTTCCGGACTCTTTATTTTCCGACGCCGAATCATCTGACTGCGCGGCTTCCTGAGGGGCGTTTTCTTCTGATGCCTCGTTTTCTTCTGACGCTTCGTTTTCTTCTGACGCCGAGGTCGCTTCTGTTGACTCGTCTACGGCAGATGCATCATTGTCTTCGCTGTCGCTTTCTTCGGCAGCATTGTCTTCCGCGACGTTTTCTTCAACAGCGGTCTCAGCCTGCTCAGCATTCTCCGACTCTGCATCTTCAGCATCAGCCTCGTCATTACCGTCATCCAGTAGCGCAGAAAGCACGTCATCGCTGACGTAGGACATAATCATCGGACGAATGCGTAACCAGACGTCACCGTCGCTGGTGCTATCTTCATTCTGCAACTGAATCAAACGCATCTGACGCAACTTACGGAACAGCGCTTTACGCTCGGTCAGGTTATCCGGCAGGTTACGCTTCAGTAGGTTTTTCATGGCAATGCTCAGGCCTTCAAACGAGACCATGGCACAGCCCTGCTCATCCACCGCACCTTCCCGCAAGGCTTTGTCGTACTGCGCACGTAGCACCAGAATCAAGGCAACTTCGCTTTGATTTAAACGCTGACGAAACGCCGAACTTCCCGGGTTGACCATGTCCTCTTCCATGCCCGGAACCTGAGCACCGGGTGGAAATAACCGGACAAACTGAAAACGTGGATCGTGCTGAATACGAATACCCAGCACCGTCAGGTACTCAGCCACGAGGTCTTCAATGCGTACAAAGCGGTCGTAGAGTGTTTGTTCGACCTGAGATTCATCGCGGCAGATGACCCCATAATCCAGCAAACGGACCAGAAGTTCAGAATATTCTTTCTGGCTGAGACCTTCTTTTTCGAGGTCGTTTTCTATCTGATGCAACATAAGTAATGTTCTTTGTAATTAGTCAGCTCAGGAAGGTTTCTGAACCAGTTCAAACGTAAAATGATCTTTCTTGATGAAGTAACCGTTGCCGTCTACTTCCCGTGGCTGCTCGTCATAATCAATGCGGAATTCAAATTCAGACGACAAGCCATCCGCCGCACCCAAACCAATGGCGTGAGCAACGGCAAGAAAATCCTGAGCGGTCTCGATGGGAATATCCCGAGTCGATACTTTATTGCCACTGACCAGCTTACTGGCCATAAACGAACGCAGGGCCTGCTGGTTTACCAGGAAGGCCTGATCCAGTACTTGCTGAACGTAAATTTCACGACGGGCGTCGACGTCGAAGTCCCCTTTACCGTCGTCCAGCGCGGCTTCAATCAACTGGCGCTTGCGTGGAGCATACATGCGTACACTGGCGGGATCAGTCAGGCGAATCTGTGGCACTTCCATCAACTGACCGGCGCGTTCGAGTGCTTCGGCCTGTTGTTCTTCGGGCATGTCAGCCAGCTTACGACACACACCCAGCACATCGTTGTGCTGCTGCGATGCCAGATAGCTCATCTGACGAATGATGATATCGGCACGCTTGGTAAAGCTTTGCAGGGCGCGGCGCAGTGCCGGCAGCATGATGTCACTGGCATTACGCAGGCGTACTTCAATGCCGTCGAGAATAGTCCAGAGCACCGACTGACCGTCTTTACCCAGCTCCGGAAGCAGCTCACGTAAACGCTTCTCGGCGGCTGCTTTGTCTTCCACCGGTTTTTTACGGACCTGCTCGATAATGCCCTGAATCTGATCCCGGTGTTTTTCCACGTTGTCCGCCGACAACCGTACCGACAGATCTGGCTGGAAGCGGTTTTCCATGAAATCAAAGAAGGCTTCACTGGCGCGCTGAATCAACAGGTGGTCTTCCATTTCGCGCACGAGATCGCGCTTGCGCTCTTCCAGCTCGGCGATCACATCGGTGAAGTCGCTGATAATGCGCTCGGAATATTCATAGGCATCCAGAAGGTCGTACACATCGCCGCGCTCAAGGAACGATTCCAGCGAGTTGCGGGTATTACGTGTGTTGCGATGTCGGGTGCGGGTCATGGCCCGGCTGTCGGCCACAAATGGCTCGGTGAACTGACGACCGTAACGAGTAAAGGCAAAGGTGCTTTGCAGGTTGGCCTCATCGACCTGTTTCTCCAACCAACCGTGATCCAGCAGCTGATTCAGCACCCAGCTGGCCTGTTCACGACTGGTGCGGAAGCGGCTCTCTGGGGCTTCCGAGGCCGCACTGTTTGCAGCGCTCTTGGCAGTGTTATCTGCAGCGTTTTTCTCAATACCGTCTGCACCGCTATCGGCACCACTGTCGGCATCACTGTCGCTGTCGTCGGCCAGAATCGGCGCTCGTACCAGCGCTTCCTGAAAGACTTCAATCACGGTATCGCGCTGAATCGCCTGCCCGTAATCGGCACTACTGGAGCTGTAGAGCCGCTGATACAGCTCTTTCAGGCACTCCATGACCTGAGCCCGATATTTTCCCGTTAAAGGGCGGAAAAACTGGCCTCGTTCCTGTTCAAAAAACATACAAATACTTATTGAGTCAGCGCGGTTTAAACGCAGTAGATTACTGAAACCGACGGCCCTTGGCCAGCACCATGAGACCCGGGTCTCAGTCCATGACATCTGTCCCAAGAAGACATGTTTTCAGTACGCTATACTGCCCCCGGAAACGCTACACTCAATGGACAGAGTTCATGCTGGATAAGGACACCCCGCGATGCGTTACACGGCCTTACCTCGCCTGATCAAGCAGTGGCCCGCTGGCCTCTGTGTGCTGGTATTACTGCTAACGGCGGCAGTCAGTCAGGCATCCCCTCTCGATATTCGCCCCGGCGAAGCCCAGATCACGGGCCGCTATTGGCAGTATCAGGAGGCGCCTCATTTATTGGACGATGCTCTGGATGACGGCAGCTTGTCCGAAAGCCGCCTGCTCGACGCTCTGAGCGAGCAGATGATCTCGGATTTCTGGAATCACTCCGAGTCAGACTTCATCAACTTTGGCTTCCGCCGACACGCCTATTGGTTTCGCATGCAGGTACGCAGCGACAACGACCTGCAAGCGTACCTCTGGAATCACTATTCACTGCTCGACAGGGTCGTGCTGTTTCAGTGCCCTGAAGGCAGTGTCATCCCACAGTCCTGCACACGCAGCCGCGGCGGTGACCGTATTCCTTACCATGAGCGCATTGTTGATCATCCCAACCTTGTGCTGCCGCTGCCCTTAAAGGCAGGAGAGACCTACGACCTCTACCTCTACATTTCGACGGAGGGCGCCTATCAGCTCCCGCTTGAGATCATTGATGGCGATCAACTGATCGACACCATGATGAAGAACAACCTCATTCGCGGGGCGTATTACGCCGTGATGCTGGCCATGGCGCTTTATAATCTGGTGCTGTTCTTTATTGTCCGGGACCGCATGTACCTTGGTTACAGCGGATTTGTACTGAGTTTTCTGTTCTTTCATATGAACTTTGAAGGCTCTGCCTTTGGCTACTTCTGGCCGCAGCACCCGGAGCTTAATGGCCTGATGATGCCGCTGTCGTTTGCCATCACTCAGTTCTTCTTCAGTATGTTCATTCCACGCTTTCTGGAACTGAAAAAGTACAACTACGGCAGCTACATGCTGTATCGGATTTACATGCCAGTCACCATCGTCTTCATGGTGCTGTCTTTTGTTGCCCCCTATTCCTTTGCCGTCTCGGTGCAGAATCTGATGAACGCAGTACTGGCGGTGTACACCCTGATCGTCGCTATTCAGGTCTGGCGACGTGGCCACGAGCCCGCCAAATTATTCACCTTCGCCTGGATCGCTTTCATCATTGGGGTGATCTCAGGCAACGTCAGCTCTTTGGGCATTTTGCCGGGCAATACGCTGTTTCTGCACAGTTACCAGATCGGCTCGGTGTTCGATATTGTGCTCATCTCGCTGGCCATGGGCTCACGCATTAACTTCTTAAATAAGGCTCGAGAGCGCGACCAGTCCGACCTGAATACCGCCCAGGCTGAGGCTATTCGACACCTGACCCGCTACCAGGATTTGTACGAGCACTCGCTGGCGGCGCGCTTTCAGTTGAACGGACAAGGCCGGATCAACGGCTGCAACCCGGCCATGGCAAAGCTGCTGGGTTACGAGCACTCGGACGATCTCATTGAGGCCGATGTCCATCTTGATCAGTTTATCGAGAGCCCTGAAGCCTCCCTGTTGCTGTGGGATACGCTCGAGCATAACGGCAGAATTCAGGGACTGGAGCTGGCACTGATGCCCCGACGTGGACGCCAGGTCTACGGCATTCTGACTATGCGCCGAGACACCGATCAGCCCGATGCCTACTGGGTGGGCTCCATTATCGATGTCAGTGAAAAACGCGAACGCGACGCCGAATTAAAGCGACTGGAAGCCTCACGAGACTTGTCGCTACGGCAACTGGTGATGGGTATTTCTCACGAAATGAATACACCACTGGGCAATATCCGATTGGCCAACAATCATTTACAGGACTGCCTGCTTGATGATCAAAACTCCCCTGCTCAGAACAACTCTGATCCGAACAACTCTGATCAAAACGACGCTACCAACCAACAGGCGATCCAGCAAGCCGTTGAGCACGTGACCTTTAACGTTGAGCGTCTGGCCGAACTGAATCAGTTAATACAATCGTCATTGGGTGAAAATACGCATCATCGCCCTGAAAGCGTGCATATGGCGCATTGGCTGAGAAACTGGAAGCAGCGTGTACAGGAGCGCCTGGCCGATCACTCAGTGGATATCGAATTGGTGATTGGTCGTGACAGTGCGATCTGGCATGGCTACGCCGAGGTGCTCGACGATGTATTGATGCAATTAGCGGACAACAGTGCCTTTCATAACCCGGAGCTGGCCGCTCGGGGAGCGCTCTACCTGCGTGTATCCGCTTCCGTCAGCAAAGGCGTGTTAAACCTGCATTATCTCGACAATGGACTGGGCGTCAGCAAAGACCTGAGAGAGAAAATCTTCCTGCCGTTTTATACCACTCAGCGCTCCAAGGCTAAGAAAAAAGGCCTGGGCTTGTATCAGGTTCATAACCGCGTCACGCGTCTTATGAAGGGCAGTATTGAGTGGCCAGACGACAGCACCGGGTTCTCTATCACATTATTGCTGCCCGATATTCTTGCCGCTCGACAAGAGCAGGACGACTCGTAACGCCTAACCGAATGGACACCCCAAGCCAAACAGAAGGCAACATAGAAGGCGGGAACAACATGCAGGCATAAAAAACCAGGGCGCGTTTGCTGCCCTGGTTTTGTGTTCGGATGGCTTAACGCCAGCCTGCTTTTTTCAAAGCCTGGGTTGTTTTAAACCTGCATCCAAGCTTACAGGCCGGCTGCCAACTCACTGGCCAGACGAATAGCACGCTTAGCGTCCAACTCACCTGCAAACTCAGCACCGCCCACCAAGTGGGTACGGAAGGCAGTGTTCTCCTTCAGTGCTTCGTAGACGGCATTCACCGACTCCTGACCGGCACAGACCACCACGTGATCCACGTCCAGCACACGCTGTTCGCTCGACTCGCCGTGCGTAATGGTGATGTGCAGGCCTTCGTCATCAATGCGATCGTAGCTGACGCCACCAATCATCTCGACGCTTTTCATCTTCAGGACGGCACGGTGTACCCAACCCGTGGTTTTATTTAAGCCCTTACCGTGCGCAGTCGTCTTACGCTGCAACAGGAAGAGTTTACGTGGCGAAGGCTCCATGTGCCCCGGAATCAGACCACCACG
>JAYYHP010000156.1:0-6782 GCA_036148335.1 Pseudomonadota bacterium | reverse complement strand
GAAGTGGATGGCGAAGCGAAGCATGGGCGTGCAGATCATTGATCAGCCGCACAATGCGGGTGAGCAATGGCTGGTCAGTACGGTGCAAGAGCTGGCAGATAAAGCCGGCATCGGCATGCCTGAGGTGGGTATTTTTCACTCTGAGGCACCAAACGCCTTCGCTACGGGCTGGAACAAAAACGACGCCTTGGTCGCTGTCTCCACTGGCCTGTTGCAACGCATGGACAAAAACGAAGTGAAGGCTGTGCTGGGGCACGAGATCGGCCACATCGCCAATGGCGACATGGTGACGCTGGCGTTGATTCAGGGCGTGGTGAATGCCTTTGTGATGTTCTTCGCGCGCATCATCGGTAACTTCGTGGATAAGGCGATCTTCAAAAACGAAAATGGTCCGGGAATTGGCTTCTTTGTGGCGACCATTGTCTCTGAGATTATTCTGGGGATTCTGGCTTCAACCATCGTTGCCTGGTTCAGCCGCCGCCGTGAATATCGCGCCGATCAGGCCGGTGCCGAGCTGGTAAGCCCAGCTGCCATGGCATCAGCGCTGATGCGTTTAAAAGAAACCTACGAGCAGCCAAGCGAACTGCAAGGTGAGCTGGTGGCGTTTGGTATTCGCGGTGAAGGTAAGTTCTCTGCCTTGTTTGCCACGCACCCTCCGCTGGATGATCGTATTCGTGCCTTACAGGAACGTTACGGTAATAAGTAACCGCGATTAACCTTGTCGAAAAGCCCGCGAAAGCGGGCTTTTTTGTCTCGGATTGCGGCTTTCGGATTACAGGACCTGAGCGCTCTCCGTTGGTGGCGTCTCCAGTTGCCCGCACTCACGCAGTACTTCGGTTTTCCACTGTTCACTTAAGGCCAGCACCATCGCCTGATCTTTGCAGATGCTTGGATGCAGTTTGAGGGTCAGCCCTATGGCGCCGTACCATTCGATCATGCTGCTGGAAATGGGGTAGTTGGCGGTGCCTGGTGAGGCGCCGACCAGCAAACGACCATCCCCGGGATCGTCCGGGTTCTCAGCGTGAGGCAGCGGCCAGCTGCCCAGATTCGAGCAGTTACCTGCGTAAAACTGTTTGCCGCTGGTCAGTTTATAAGCCAGGGCGGTGCCCCATTCACCGAGGTACTTCGACAAGCAGGCTTGCTTCCACATGCTCCAGTGTTCTTTGGCTTTCATGCGTTGGCGCATCTGCGCCTGCCAGTCGGTGGCGGTGCTGTCGGGTGTGACGCGCATGTTGACGCCCGAAACCTGATTGAAGTTTTCTGTCTGGATGCCTGCGGCACCGCGCACGTTGACGGGAAAAAACCAATAAAAGGGGTCCGTGCCATCGATTAGTTCCCGGTACACCACGCGGCTTAAGGCGGCGAAAATCATGTTGCCGTGGCTGACTCGTCGCTCTTTGCAATACGCCTTGATGGCATCGGATTGGGCTTTGCTAAGTGCCGCGACTTCAGGCTTAAACTCAGTACCGGCCGGGTGCTCGTACGTTTGCTTCCAGTGAATGGTCTTGGGTGATTATTCGCTGGGGTAGGCCTGACGCGCTGCTTTGATGTCTTTCCAGCTTGGCACTTCAGTTTCATTGCATACAGGTAACGGCGTTGATGGGTAGCCGAGTTTGCGCATTTCGATGGCCAGCCCATCCGCATCGGCGTGTCGCCAGGATTTCCAGTCAATGGCACGCGTTTCTGGGTAAAACCAGCCCCAATAAACGGTATCGCTAACGCCGTAGCGTCGACGGGCGTTGAACCACATTGCGATGTAATCTTTTTCGGCCACGTCGGACTCCTAAGCGTGTTGCCATTGTTTGGCTGTCAGAACAGCTTAGGCGGGAGTGTGTGGCTGAGACTGCGAAGATAGTCACAGCTGCTACGTTTGGGAGTTCGGGTTGCGGCCCGTGTGTCTCCCATCACAAAGCGCGACGGGCGGACGGGCCAGTACTCAAAATCCTGGAACGATATCAGGCGATGGCGTTCAGTAGTGCAGCACGCCAGGCATCGGCGATGTCGCGCACGGTTTGCTGATCCGGGCAGATGTAAGGGTGCATTTTCAGGGTGAGCGTTAATTGTCCGTACCACTCTGTCATGGTGGCTGAAATCGGGTAGTTGGCGGTGCCCGGCGCCACAGCGGCCAGGCGAAGGTTATTCGGCTTAGGCGGGTTGTCTTGTCCCGGCAGTGGCCATGAGCCCAGATTCGAGCAGTTGCCCATGTAAAACTGCTTGCCGCTGGTAAAGCGGTAAATGACTTTGACGCCGGTGTAACCAACCCATTTACCAATGTTGGCCAGCTTCCAGTTGCCCCAATGTTGCTTGGCCTTAAAGCGCTGGCGCATTTGCCCCTGCCAGTCCTGCGCGGTGGAATGAGGCTGGGTCAGCATGTAAAAGCCAGAGACCTGATTGAAGCTTTCGGTGGTGATGCCAGTGGCACCACGTACGTTCACAGGATAGAACCAGTAGAAGGGGTCGTTGCCTTCGACCAGCCGTGCAGCGACGATGTTGCTCAGCTCGGAATACACCAGGTTGCCGGGGCTTACCTTGTTGGCTTTGCACCAGGTGTTCAGGCGGGTGGTTTCTTCTTCCGTCAGGCAGGCGACTTCAGGCAGAAAGGCGTCGTTATCGACGTAGTCGTAGGTCTGTTTCCAGCGAACGGTTTTTTCGCCTTCTTCGGTCGGGAATTCTTTTTTGGCCCGGCTGATTTCTCGCCAACCGGGAATGCTGGTCTCATTACAGGTCGGTAGTGGCGAGCAGGGATAGCCCATAGGACGTAGGATATTCGCAAAGCCAGCCATGCCGTCGGCATCGGCGTGATGCCAGGTTTGCCAGTCGATGTGCTGGTTGTCCGGGTCGTACCAACCCCATTGGATCAGGTCGTTGATGCCATACGGTTTGCGCGCGTGGTACCACATGGCAATGTAGTCTTTTTCTGCCATTGGGCCTTCCTCATTATTTTTGTTGTTATCGGAGTCAGCGGTCTAGCGGCTTGAATCTCGTATTCGGAAGTTTATCAGCAAGTGGAATATAGCGACAGGCAAGCGTGGACCTGAGTGTCCACGCTGTGACAGGAATACTACTTTTGACCCGAAATGTCGGGTCAGGCGTGATCCGCTTCCGCTTGGATGGTCGCGGTAGAGGCGGAGCGCTCATCTTGTTGCGGGATGAGCGCATAGAGGGCGTCCATCCAGCCATCCATCAGGCGGCGAACGGTGGCCTGATCATTACAGATGTAGGGATGTAATTTGATGGCCAGTGATAGGTCGCCAAACCATTCCAGCATGTTGCTGGAGATCGGGTAGTTTTTCGTCCCCGGAGCGGTGCCGGTAAAGACGACCTTATCCCCAAACGGGCGGTCCTTGCGGTTGTCCGGGTGTGGCAATGGCCATTGACCCAGACTTGAGCAGTTGCCTGCAACGAACTGCTTTTTGCTGGTGGCACGGTAGATTTTCTTCACGCCGCGCATACCAATGAACTTACCGATGTTACCCAGCTTCCAGTTGGCCCATTGTTCTTTTGACTTCAGGCGTTGGCGCATCTGGGTTTGCCAGTCTTCGGCTTCGGAGCCTGGCTCGACCAGCATATAAATGCCAGAGGCCTGATTCGAGTATTCCGGTAAGCCCTTAATAGCCCCGCGCACATTGACCGGGAAGAACCAGTAAAAAGGTTGGTTGCCTTCAATCAGTTGCTCCGCCACGACCTGGCTTAACGTTGAAAACACCAGATTGCTGAGGCTGACGTTACGAGCCTTGGCGACCTCCAGCAGTTTAAGTTTATCGGCTTCAGGCATGACGCCACATTCGGGTAAGAACTGGTCGTTATGCTCGTAGTCGTAGGTGTGCTTCCAGTTAACGCGTTTCGGTGCTTTCGGCGTAGGGTAGGCCTTTTGCGCTTTCATGATTTCGCGCCAGCGTGGCACCCGCGTTTCTTTGCAGGTCGGTAGTGGCGTGGTCGGAAAACCCAGCGGGCGGAAGATACTTGCGTAGCCACCCATGCCGTCCGAGTCGGCATGAGCCCAGCTTTTCCAATCAATGTGGTTGGTTTCATGGTCGTACCAACCATAAAAAATATTGTCCCTGATGCCCATTTCTCGTCGGGCAAGAAACCACATGGCAATGTAATCTTTCCGGGCCATGGCTTGGTCCTTCACTGAGTTTGTCGGGGGAGCGTCACGCTTGATTAGTTACATAGTTTAACAAAATACGCCTGAGTGTGTGAAAGCACGCCGTTTGGCGCGATACCACACCCGGTCGGGTGACTTTCGCAAAGCTGTCTATACTGACCTGAGTTACTGAAAAGGGTGGTACATGGCAGTATTTCAGGTCGCCGCATTTGCGCTGGCATACATAGTGGGCGCGAGAATGGGGGTGGCACTGGCGGTACCTCCGGACTACGCCTCGGTTGTCTGGCCTGCGGCTGGTGTCGCACTTTCCGCGTATCTGGTGCTTTCTCTTCAGCGGGCAACGCTCGCCATTGCGTTGGGCGCTTTTCTTGCCAACCTATGGAATACCAGTGCTGGATACTCCAACGTTACCTGGGATGCTTCTTCTACCAGTGCGATCATGGCTGCCGGTGCCGTGTTTCAGGGAATGTTCGGGCTGTGGCTTTACCGACGTTACGTGCCACAGGATCATGAATGGAACGAAGTGGTCGCGTTACAACGCTTCTGCCTGATTGTCGCGCTAGGCGGCAGTATCGTCAGCCCGACGTTGGGCAATCTGAGCTTGTATATCCATGGCCTGATGCCGTCAGACCGCTTGCTGTTTAACTGGGTCACCTGGTGGGTCGGCGATGCGACCGGCATCCTGCTGGTAACGCCCATGATTCAGGTACTGGTGGCGCGACCACCAACCTTCACGGCCGTGCGCAAATTGCAGATGCTGTTACCCATGTTGGTGATTCTGGCTGCGGTTGTGGGGTTGTTTCAGAAATCGGTTGAACATAATCGGACGCGTGCTGAGGCGGAGTTACGCCGCGAGGCGGATCATCTCGCACGCACCGTCGAGCTGCGCCTGACCGTGGCAGAAAACAAACTCTCCGCCTACTCCGCACTGTTTTCCGCCAGCGAGCACGTTAGCCCGGAAGAATTCGCCTTGTTCTCCAGTCGTGTAATGGCCAGCGAAGATACTTTTCACGGCATCGGTTGGACCGAAATCCTGGATCACGATGGGCGCTTAGCGTGGGAGGCTAAGGTACGGGCCCGAGGGTTCGATGACTTTGTGATTCGCGAGTTGGATGGTGAGGGCAACTTCATTGAAGCGCCGGTGCGGGAGGAATATTACCCGGTGCTCTATATCTATCCGTTTGAGCAAAACCGCAAAGCCTTCGGCCTCAATCTAGCCGCAAATCCAGCACGCAAAGCGGCCTTACTGCAGGCATCAGACACGGCGCTGCCCGTGGCTACGGCGCCGATAACATTGGCGCAGGAAACCGAAGGGCAACGTGCCACTATCGTGTACATGCCGGTATTCGCCGAGGCGCCGGATCAACTGATTGGGTTTGCCAGTGGTGTAATGCGGGTCAGTGGCATTCTCGGCGACAGTATTGAACGGGCACGCCAGAACCATCTGTTGTTCAGTCTGTACGACGTCACCGATGAAGAAGCGCCTTTGTACGTTGCCGAAGCACCAGCACAGACACGGTCGACGGTACTGCAATACGAAGAATGGTTTGCTGGACGCCAGTATCGCTTGGATATTTACCCGGCGGCGGATTTTCGTGCCAATGAAAATGACTGGACAAGTTATGTCATTCTGACCGGCGGCTTCCTGATTGCCGCGCTGTTTTTGATGTTTGTACTGACTACTACGGGCGTCATTGAAAATGTCACTCGGCAGGTACACGTGCGCACCCGAGAACTGGAGCAAGCCGTTGAGAAAGCCAATGCGGCGAATCAGGCGAAATCGGCGTTTCTGGCCAACATGAGTCATGAATTACGCACGCCACTGAACGCTATTAGTGGCTTCCTGAAACTGGTGCTGGACTCACAACTGACATCACGTCAGCGCGAATACCTGCAAAAAGCGGAGTTGGCGTCGGGCACGCTGTTGGGCCTGATTAATCAGACGTTGAACTACGCCAAAATTGAATCGGGCAAGCTGGAGCTAGAGCAAGGTAGCGTGCGAATGCGAGCGATTGCCCGGAAAATGGAAGCGCTATTCAGTCAGGTCGCCGATGAAAACGGGTTGGCGTTCAACATTCGCCTTGGGCGTGATGTACCAGACGTATTGATTGGTGATGAACTCCGGATTGAACAGATCACGCTGAACCTACTCAGTAACGCGTTTAAATTCACCCGCGCTGGACACGTTAGCTTGACGATTCAGTACGATGCCGAGTCGTCCACGCTCAGTATTCGGGTGGCGGACAGTGGCCAGGGTATCGCGGCCGATAAACTCCAGCATATTTTCTCGGCATTTGGTCAGGCCGATGCGTCGACGAGTCGTCGCTTTGGCGGAACCGGCTTAGGGTTAAGCATTTCGCGTCGGCTTGCGCGGTTGATGAATGGCGATATTGTGGTGGAAAGTCAGGAAGGCGAGGGTGCAGAGTTCTGCGCGCAACTGGAATTACCCGTCGGTGAAGCCGTGCCTCTCAGTGATCGCCAGCAACAGGCGAATCTAGCCAACATGTCGGACAAATGCGTGCTGGTAGTCGAAGACATCGAAGTCAATCAGATGATCGTGAAAGAGTTTCTGCGTAAGTACGACCTGCACTGTGTGATTGCCGAAAACGGCGAAGAGGCCGTCAACCGCCTCAAAGATAACCAAGCCATCGATCTGGTGCTGATGGATATTCAG
>JAYYHP010000155.1:0-3789 GCA_036148335.1 Pseudomonadota bacterium | reverse complement strand
GCAACTTCTCCCATCTCTGCCTGAGCCGCCTCGGGCAAATACACCAGACGATCGTGCAGCCGCGCCTCTCCCCCCTGCCAGAATTCAAAACGGGTCGGTCTCAGACGATAGCCGCCCCAATGCTCCGGTACCGGAATGTCCTGTCCCTCGTATTGCGCCTGTAAGGCAGCAAAGCGGTCGACCAACACCTGACGGCTGTCCAAGGGCTGACTCTGTAACGACGCCCAGGCACCGAGCTGGCTTTCACGTGGACGTGAGCGGAAATAGGCCTCGGTTTCCTCCCGGCTGATTTGCGCAATCTCCCCCTGCACAATGACCTGACGCTCCTGCATCAGCCAGGCAAAATGCATCGACCCTTTTGGGTTAGCTGCAAAATGTTGCCCCTTGTTGCTGGTGTAGTTGGTAAAAAACACAAAGCCTGCATCGTCGTACGACTTCAACAACACAATGCGCTGCCATGGCTGACCACTAGCATCCACCGAGGCTAACGTCATCACCGTCGGTTCGTCCGGTTCGGTGGCTTTCATGGCCTCAAACCAGGCGTGAAACTGCGTCATAGGATGATCAGCGGCGGTGCTTTCGTCTAATCGCCCCTGAGTGTACTCACGTCGTATTTCGTAGAGGTTGGCCATCATCGGCTCCTGTAAAACGGGAAATCACGGTATCCCTTTATGGTAACACTGCCACCACGCCGCATGCTGATGAGCTTATGCTTGCGGTGTTTTCTTTTGTGACAGCTGAAGAATGATCCGCCAGTTTCTCTCAGGGATGGTCGAGGGGACGGTCAGAGAAATGATCGAGGGGCTTGGCGATGGCTGGGATTGGCTGGGGTTGCCTGGAGGTATTGATCGATAACATCAGCGCACCTGACACGACATTGCGTCGCTCAGGCGCGTGGCTCACTAACCCGCTTTTCGCAACAGATACGTACCCACACCGGCACTGAGCAGGATGGGAATCAAACTCGCCAGAATGGGATCAAACCCCAACACGATGCTTGAAGGTGCCAGAATGTCTTCGAGGTATTTATAAATCAGCCCAACCAGAATGCCTGAGAAAATACGCGATCCAGCCGTCACCTGACGCAAAGGCCCAAAGATAAAGGCAGCACCAAGAATCACCAGCGCAAAGGTGCTGAGTGGCTGCTTTACCTTTTTCCAAAACGACAGTAAATAGTTATCGGCATTCAGATCCTGAGCTTCCAGATAGCCAGCATATTGATAGAGATTACTGATCGACATGTCGCGTGGCTCAATCATCACTACACTCAGGCTTTTCGGCGTCAGGCCAGAATTCCAGACACGGGATTGCTGTGTTTCCAGCTGTGTTTGCTCGGCCGTCACCGTCATCACATTCGCGCCCTGCATCTGCCAGTGATCGCGCTGATAAATCGCGCGCTCAGCACGGACCACCTGTTGCAGGTTCTGCGCATCGTCAAAGGTATACACGGTAATTCCGTGCAACACGCCATTCGGCTCCACCGCACGAAAACGCATAAAGTCGTTGCCTTCCCGGTGCCAGTAGCCCTGGCCTTTGTTCGATAACAACTCGCCTTTGCCCTGTAATACCGCTTTCTGTGATTGGGCTATTTTCTCCAGGGTCGGAATCGCAAATTCCGCCAGCGCCATGCTCATCAGCATCAACACCGCCACTGGCTTAATCACCGCCCAGATAATACGGCGCACGGAAAGGCCCGCCGCACGCATCACGGTTAATTCACTGCTGGCCGCCAAGCCGCCCAGCCCTGCCAGACAGCCGATCAGACACGCCATCGGCATGTATTCGTATGCCCGACGCGGTAATCGCAGCAACATGAATTCCAGCGCTTCGACAAACCCATAACCACCTTTCAAATGGTTTAGTTCGTCTACCAAGGTAAAAATCGCATCAAGACCAATGATGACCAGAATCACCACCAGCGTCGCCAACAGCACGCTTTTACCAACGTAGCGGTCCAGTAAAGTCATGCCAGGCCTCCTGCACGGGCACGCACCCGCCGTAAAACACCCGGCCCCAGTAACAGCGCCGCAGCGATCACCGCGTACACCAGATGCAATGACAGAATGCCGTAGTCTGCGGACAGCTTGCCCTTTTCAACCATGCCCCGCATGGCAATCAGCAACGAGATGTACACCATAAAGAGAATGATGGCTGGAAACATTCGGGCGAAGCGCCCCTGACGTGGATTCACTTTCGACAACGGGAAAGCAATCAGTACCAGAATCGGCACCATCACAATCAGCGATAAACGCCATTGCAACTGTGCCTGATGCAGGCGCTGCTCGGAGCCAATCAGCGCCGACGTAGGGATGGCATCTTTGCGTACCTTGCGTCGGTCTTCCGGCTCGTCGGCGATTTTCACGCCGTACTTTTCAAATTCCAGCACCTGTAACTCGCGACTCCCCGGTGTTAAATCGAAGCGCTTGCCATCGTGCAACTCCAGAAAGCGGGACCCCGTCTCATCACTGACGTACTGGCTGCCCGAATCGGCCAGCAACAAGGTATCGCCATCGGCAATAAAGACACGGTTCATGACCGTATTACCATCCGACAAGGATTCGGTGTACGTCACACGCGAGCCTTTTTTCATACTCTGAAAACGTCCCGGTGCCAGCAACTCAAACTCGGTCATTTCGGCCTGCTTGCGGTACAGGTCATCGGTCTTCTGTGCGCCTAAGGGGCTAAGATAGAGCGAGAAAAAGCCGACCACCAACATCACCAGTGTGCCGGGCACTAAGGTATAGGCAAGCAGGCGTCGCTCGGAGAATCCGGTCGCCGTGAGCACCGTCATTTCGTTTTCGGTGTACATGCGACCGTAGGCCAGCAGGATGGAAATAAACAACGCCATCGGCAGTATCATTTCCAGAAACGACGGCATGCGCAGAAGCAAAATAAAAAACACGACTTGAAGCGAGATTTCGCCAGCGGCCGCTGAGGCCAACTGATTAATTAACCGGCCACTCATCATGATCAGCAGCAACACCAGGGTTACCGCCGTCATCGTCGACAGCAGCTCACGGCTCAGATAGCGAAAGAGAATCAATAGATCGGCCTCAAAATGATGTTCCCAGCGGGCGTTGGGTGGCCATTGTACTGATTTTTTCCACGTAGGTGACAGACACCTCTTGTTTTTTAGCGGACTCGGCGCAAACTTAATGACCATTGCTTTACGTCCAATTTCAGGAGACTCCATGGACTTTCAGATCACCTCAGCCGCAGCCAGCACCCTTACCAGTGACCGTCTCGTTATTCTTCACAGCAAAGACACCGCGCTGGACGCCAGTGCTGCGGATCTGGATCAGGCATCGCACGGTGCATTGTCTGCCCGCATCGCGGCGAAAGATGCAAAATCGGGCGCTGGCAGCAGCACCGTACTGTTCGGTCTGACCGGGGTTGCCGCTGAACGCGTTATCCTGGTGGGTGCTGATAACAGCACCGACTCCTTAATGGACGCCAATAAAACCGTGAAGGCCGTTGCCGCAGCCATCGCCGGACAAGGCGGTCAGGCAGCCGTTGATCTGACCACCGTCGCCACCGACGCACGCCCTGAAGCCTGGTGGGCAGAGCAGCTGGTACTGGCGATTCATGCCGAGCAATACCGCTACACCCTGACCAAACCCGGTAGCGAAGCGCCAGAAGCACTGGAATCCCTGACCTGGATTGGCAGCGACGTCAGCAACGCTCTGACCGTGGCCGATGCCAAAGGTGCCGGTACGTCTTACGCCAAAGAGCTGGGCAACCTGCCACCCAACATCTGCACTCCCAACTACCTCGCCGAGCAAGCGCAGT
>JAYYHP010000154.1:0-5450 GCA_036148335.1 Pseudomonadota bacterium | reverse complement strand
AGTCCGTTTCTTAATCGAGGTATGCTCCGATTCTTCGGGAGTTTTTGCCACTGCGGCTGGACTATATTCGAAGCGCGGATATCTGACGGGTCAGTCAAAGGCGCCTAAAAACGGCAATACCGACAGGCCAATAATGGCACCGGCCCCGATTAGCCCCAGTAGAAAACTGACAGGACGTTCCCGGAAACGCTCACCTAGTGTCTGAGTCGGGTGATGTTGAACCTGCTCACGCCAATCTTCCTGAATCTCATCCAGCAGCGTACGTGCGCTCATATAGTCATCTTCATTCGGGAGCCAGATGGCGGCCAGAGAAATCCCCCAGCGGCCCTGATCGGTTTCGTAATAAATCACACCGGCTTTATCGAGTGATGCCCGTACGAAATCGGCTTCTTCTTGCGTGACTCCGTTGAGTTTAAATAGCAACTTGGCCATCAGACAGTGTCCTGTTCCGTGCCGGTTTGACGACGATGGATAATAAATGCGACGAAGGCCATGGCAAACAGCAGACTGAGTAGCGGCGATAGGCCGAAGGTCATGTAGGGCGTATTACCCTGACGTCGTTCCGCGACCGCGGCAAACCCGGTACGTTCGCCCACTGGGATTCGTTCTACTATCTCACCGTGATGATTGACCAGCGCTGAAATGCCCGTATTCGTCGAGCGAAGCACCCAGCGCCCCGTCTCTAAAGCGCGCATTTGCGCGAGTGCCATATGCTGTTTCGGGCCAAGCGAATCACCAAACCAGGCGTCGTTGCTGATGGTGACCAGTAAATCGGCCGCACCGGCGTTGGCGGCCACCAGGTCCGGGTAGGCGATTTCATAACAGATGAAGGGCGCTACCAGGGCAAGGTCTGGGTCTTCCCCTTCTTGGGTGACCGTTACTCTCAAGGGCGCTTGTTGAGCGTCGCCTGAGCGGAAGCTCGACATGGGCAAATCAAAGAAGGGGATTAATCCACGGATGACACTTTCCAGCGGAATATATTCACCAAAAGGGACTAGCCGCTGTTTGTGATACAGGCCTTCACCGGCACCAAATGCCACAATGCTATTGTGGTATTGGCCCTCAAGTTTGGTACCCAACGGCCAGCGAAATGGAATCCCGGTGATCACGGTACTGTGGTGGGTTTGCAGCTCGTCGGCAAACAGATTCATGTAGGGCTGATAACGTTGGTACAGCAGCGTAATGGCGGTTTCAGGCCACAGAATCAGATCACTACCCAGCCATGGGCGAGTGTCGTTTTGATAGCGTTCGATGGTCGGGAAAATCTCTTCGTTCAACCATTTTCGATCTTGTGGAACGTTGCCCTGAACCACCGCCACACTCATGGTGCCGGTGGAGTGCGTCCATGTTTGCTGCTGCAACAGCAGACCGGCGGGCCACAGTAACAGGGGCAACAGATAGGCAAGTCGTTTAGTGGTTGCCAGTGCAATCAATGAGGCGGCGGTCAGCGCCAGAATGAAGGAGATAACGTAGGCTCCTGATACTGGTGCCCAACCGGCCAGCCAGGTTGTCAGGTGCGCGTCGCCAGCGAAGAGCCAGGGAAAACCGGTTAAAAACCAGCTACGACACCATTCCTGTAACACCCAGTAAGCGGCAAAGCTGATGACGCCCAGTGTATGGCCACTCAGGTGCTGTCGTAGGGCAAACCAGCAGGCAGGAATCAACGCCAAAAAGCCCGCAAAGAGGCCCACGGCCGGCACGGCTAGCCAGAAGGGGGTGCCGCCATGATCATGCATGCTGACGTAAATCCAGGAAACGCCGGTGGCAAATTGGCCAAAGCCAAATAGCCAACTGCGGGCAAAGGCGGATCGAACGGATTGCTTAGGTTTGGTAGCTGGTTGGTTCAGTGCCCAATACAGCGCGGCGAGGCTGACCAGCCCCAGCGGCCACCAGAACAGTGGCGCGAGAGCGAGTGGAAACAGGGCGCCACCGAATAAGGCGATCCATGAGGGGAGGGCCTTAGCGGAGCGCATCAATCAGTCTTCGTCCAGGTGGACTTCGAGCAGATTGATCTGGCGGCTGGTGCCGTTAATCACGCGGAATTTCAGGCCTTCTACGCGGATACTTTCGTTGCATTCCGGCACCCGGCCAAAGTAATGCGTCACGATGCCGCCAATGGTGTCGAAATCCATGGATGGCAGTTGAGTACCCAGCGCTTCGTTGAAGTCGGCCAATGGCGTCAGCGCTTTTACGGTAAAGATGCCAGGGTCGACTTCTTTGATGTTGTTTTCTTCGTCATCGAAATCGTGTTCGTCTTCGATGTCGCCTACGATCTGCTCGAGGACATCCTCAATCGTCACCAGTCCGGCCACGCTGCCGAATTCGTCAACGACGATCGCCATGTGGTTCCGGTTGGAGCGGAATTCACGCAGCAGTACGTTCAGGCGCTTACTTTCCGGAACGAAGTTCGCCGGGCGCAGAATGTCACGCAGTCGGAAATCTTCGGTGTCGTTCTTGAGTACCAGTGGCAGCAGATCTTTCGCCAGCAGGATGCCACTGACTTCATTAGGATTTTCGCTGATGACCGGAAAACGTGAGTGCGCCGATTCAATGATACGCGGCAGATAATCTTTGAGCGTTTCGTTTTCCTGAATGGAGGTCATCTGTGCCCGTGGGATCATGATGTCCCGCACCTGCATGTCTGACACCTGCAGGGCACCCTCGATGATGGTGAGCGTTTCGCTATCGACAATGCTGCGGTCAGCGGCCGCTCGCACTATGTCTTTAATGTCCTGACGACTGCGTGGGTCGTCGGTAAACAGGTCGCTTATCTTTTCCAGCCAACTTCGGGGTTGGCCCGATCGGTCTTCGCTCATGGTATCTCTTGGGTTGGGTTTGTGTCGTCTGAGCTGTCCGCCTGGTAAGGGTCGGGGTAGCCCAGTGAAGCCAGCAGGTCGCGTTCGATGGCTTCCATTTCTTCGGCTTCATCGTCCTTTATATGGTCGTACCCCAGCAAATGCAAGCAACCATGGATCACCATATGTGCCCAATGTGCAGCGGAGGTTTTGCCCTGTTCCTGGGCTTCGCGTTCGACCACGGCCACGCAGATGATGAGGTCACCCAGCAGTTCCAGCGGAACATGCTCGGGCGCTTCGAACGGAAAAGACAATACGTTGGTGGGTTTGTCTTTGCCGCGATATTCAAAATTCAGTGCCTGACTTTCCTCGGCATCGGTCAGGCGAATGGTCAGCTCGGGGTCGTCAAAGTCTGTGCGTTCTGTCAGGGCCGTGGTTGCCCAGAGCGTCAGCTGTGCGTCACCGGGCAGGTTAGCTTGCTCAGCGATGCTGTCGGCCAGCTGAATGTCGAGATGCAGATTCATTCGCCGTGATCTTCAGCACTGGGGTTGTTTGAATCGGCTTCGTTGGCGAGGGCTGCCAGCGCTTTGGCCTTGGCTTTTTCCGCGGCGCGACGGGCGTCTTCTTTCTCGTCGTGCTTGTCATACGCATCAACAATGCGCTGCACCAACGGATGACGAACCACGTCGCGGTTGTTAAAGCGGGTGATGCCAATGCCATCAACGCCGTCGAGTACTTCCAGACCGTGTTTCAGACCAGAATACACACCACGAGGCAAGTCGACCTGTGTGACGTCACCGGTGATGACGGCTTTTGAGCCAAAGCCCACGCGGGTCAGGAACATTTTCATCTGTTCTTTGGTGGTGTTCTGGCTTTCATCCAGAATCACAAACGAATGAGACAAGGTACGGCCACGCATGTAGGCCAGCGGCGCAATTTCAATCTGATTGCGCTCAATCATTTTGGTCACTGTCTCAAAGCCCAGCATTTCATAGAGGGCGTCGTAGAGAGGGCGCAGGTACGGGTCGATCTTCTGCGCCAGGTCACCGGGCAGGAATCCGAGCTTTTCGCCCGCTTCTACCGCAGGACGCACCAACAGAATACGCTTTACGTCGTCACGCATCAGTGCTTCAACGGCGGCGGCGACGGCGAGGAATGTCTTACCCGTCCCAGCTGGGCCAATGCCAAAGTTGATGTCGTGCTTGCGTACCTGAGCCAGATATTCGAGCTGGTTATCACCACGCGGCTTAATCACCGCCAGCGGCGTTTTAATGATGCCAGTGTCGGCATCATAGGTACGTTTGCCACGTTGTGATGGACGGGCGCTATCTTCCTGTAAAAACAGGTGGATGAGGTCAGGGCTGATCTCAGTGCCTTTGGCCGTTTCGCGGTACAAGCGTTGAATCAGCTCCGCGGCGCGCTTGGCCGGTCCCACTTTGCCTTCAACCTGAAAGCGACTGCCGCGGTTAAAGATTTCCAGACCGTAATGGTCGGCAATCTGTTTCAGATGGCCATCCAGATGACCACACAAGTTGGCCAGGCGGCTGGCGTCATCTGGTTCAAGTACGAAGCTGACAGAATGTTCCGACAAAGTGACCTCGATGTTTCGGCTTCAGTAAGCCTGAGAGGCGTCAAGCAGCAGGCCTCTCAAGCTGTTAGGGTAGGCGTCTTCGATGCGTACGCGGGCAAACTTACCGATCAGGCTGTGATCATCACACTTGAAGTTCACCACACGGTTGTTTTCGGTACGGCCTTGCAACTCGCCCGGATCTTTCTTGGACACGCCGGTGATCAGAATGACTTCTTCCCGGCCGACCATACGGCGGCTGATTTGCTGGGCATTCTGAACGATGCGGTCCTGCAAAATTTTCAGGCGCTGCTTTTTCACGCTTTCTGGCGTGTCGTCGTCGAGTTGCGCTGCGGGAGTGCCCGGACGCGCACTGTAGATAAAGCTGAATGACGTATCAAAACCAATCTCTTCGATCAGTTTCATGGTGTCGAGGAAGTCGTCTTCGGTTTCACCGGGGAAGCCAATAATAAAGTCAGACGAAATCGAAATATCCGGACGTAATTGGCGCAAACGACGGATCTTATCCGTATACAAGTCGATTTCATGTCCGCGTTTCATGGCGGCGAGAATGCGGTTAGAACCGCTCTGAACCGGCAGGTGCAGATGGCTGACCAGCTCAGGGACGTCGGCATACACGTCGATCAGGCTATCGCTGAACTCAACCGGGTGCGACGTCGTAAAGCGAATGCGGTCGATACCATCAATCTCGGCGACCTGAGTAATTAGTTCCGCCAAGTCGGCAACGTCATCGTCGTGGGTATCGCCGCGATAGGCGTTGACGTTCTGACCCAGCAGGTTGATCTCACGAACGCCTTGCGCTGCCAGGGTTTCACATTCTTTGATGACATCGGCCAGCGGGCGGCTGACTTCTTCACCGCGCGTATAGGGCACCACGCAGAACGTACAGTATTTAGAGCAGCCTTCCATGATGGAAACGAACGCTGACGAGCCCTCTGACTTTGGTGCTGGCAGATGATCGAATTTCTCGATTTCCGGGAAAGTAACGTCGACCACCTGGATCGCATCTTTGGCTTTATCGACCATGTCAGGCAGGCGGTGCAGCGTCTGTGGGCCAAAGACCATGT
>JAYYHP010000153.1:0-9256 GCA_036148335.1 Pseudomonadota bacterium | reverse complement strand
ACCGGCTTGTCACGGGTTTGCCAGATGACTGTCACCGGATAGTCAACGTTCGTTCTTAATGTGTCGGAGGATGTTAAACACTCAACGTATTAAAGGTTCAATCATGAAAGTGTGGAGATTAACGGCGCTCGCCGCCATGGTAGCGGGGCTGGCAGCATGTGGTGGTGAAGACGGAAAAGACGGCGCGCAAGGGCCCGCTGGCCCGCAAGGTTTACAGGGCCTGCCGGGGCAGCAAGCACCATCGAACGAAGACAACTCCATGTCGCTTAGCATTCTGCACATGAATGATCATCACTCACATATTGCCGCGGATGACTTCGGCTTTGATGTGTCTGAGCTGGGGCTTGAAGCTACTGTCGAGGTGATTGAAGAGGCTGAAGAGGAAGGCGGAGAAGATACTGTGCGCATGGTGCCGCTATCAGAGGTCGATGTTACCTACGGCGGCTTCCCTATGATGGTGAGCCTGTTCAATAGCCTCCAAATGCAGTCAGACAATGTGCTTAAGCTGCATTCAGGTGATGCGATTACGGGTACATTGTATTATTCGCTGTTCAAGGGTCGCGCCGACGCCGACATGATGAACCAGATCTGCTTTGATGCATTTGCTCTGGGCAACCATGAGTTTGATGATGGCGATACGGGTCTGGCGAACTTCCTTGATTCTCTTAATTCTTCGGCGTGTGTGACGCCAACTCTGGCAGCCAACGTAAACCCGGCTGAAAATTCTGCGATTGCTGAAGGCTACATCGAGCCTTACACCATCGTTGAACGCGAAGGTCAGAAAATCGGCATCATCGGTATTGATATTGCGGGCAAAACTAAAAACTCATCCAGCCCGGATGATGGCACGACCTTCTCTGATGAAACCACAACCGCCCAGCAGTACATCGATGAACTGACTGGCATGGGCGTGAATAAAATTATTCTGATGACCCACTATCAATACGCCAATGACCTCGAGCTGGCCGCAGCGCTGAATGGTGTCGACGTTATTGTTGGTGGCGATTCGCATACACTGCTGGGTGATGAGACTTTCGTAGAGCTGGGTTTCAATACACAGGGCGAATACCCAACGGTCGTCACCGACGCTGGTGGTAAGACGGTGTGTGTCGTGCAGGCTTGGGAATACGCTCACCTGATGGGCAAGCTGGATGTCGACTTCGATGCTGACGGTAATGTCACGGCATGTGCTGGTCAGCCGTATATGCCAATCAGTACCACCTACGAGTATGAATACAACGACGCAGAAACCCGTACTCTTACCGGTGCCGATGTTACCCGCGTGACCACGGCTCTGACGAAAGAAGACGAGATTGTTGCTATCCGTCCTGATGCGACCACGCAGGCGATTCTGGATGTCTACAACGAAGACGTTGAAGTCCTGAAGCAAACTGTGATTGGTACTAACGCCGAGAACCTCTGCCTTGAGCGAATTCCGGGGCAAGGGCGCTCTACCATTTGTGATGTGTCAGCTACCTATGAAAATGGTTCCGATATCTCGAACGTGGTTGCTAAGGCCTTCCTGATGGTAACGCCAACGGCGGATATCGCCATTCAGAATGGTGGCGGCGTGCGCGTTGATCTGGCCGCGGGTGACGTCACCATTGCGGATGCGTTCACTTTGTTGCCTTTCTCGAACACCCTGGTGATTCTCGATATGACAGGCCAGCAGATCATCGATGTGCTCGAAGATGCGCTTGCTAACTTCCTCGATAATGGAGGCTCAAGCGGCTCTTATCCTTATGCTTCAGGACTGCGTTATGACATCGATGCATCGCAAACAAAGGGCAGCCGAGTCAGCAATGTTGAAATAAATGCTCAGGTCTCAGGAAGCTGGAGTGCGATTGATGTGGCAGCGACCTACCGGGTCGTGACCAACGACTTCATCGCCTCAGGGCAGGACGGCTACACCACTTTCAGCGTACCGTTTGATGCCGGTAATTACGAAGATACCTACACCGAATACGCGCAGGGCTTTATCGACTACGTCGAGGCTCTGACAGAAGACGGTCAGCAGGTTCAGAAACTGCCTATCGAAGAGTACTCAACTCAGCTGTTTATTGATGCAGACGGTTGTAACCACAGCACGGATGCAGGCTGCGATTAACCTTACGTAGCGCTTGTGCGCGGATAACTCAACGGGAGCTTCGGCTCCCGTTTTTTGTTTAGGTTTATGGATGTGACAGGTTATGCGGGAGGCGATGTGCCATGCGCTGGATCTCCGCCTTCGCGGAGATGACAGGCAGGGGTGGTGATGACCGGCTCGACTTGCCTTCCTCCATTCGCTGTTGCGATACTCCTCAGGTATCATGCGTCGGTCTTTTCATCTGCTGGGGTTGTGCTTTGTCTGCGTCCGATTCATCTGTCATCCGTCTTACCGAATACAGTCATGGAGCTGGGTGCGGCTGTAAGATTTCGCCTAAGGTGCTGGATACGATTCTGGCGTCACAGTTGACGCTGCCTGATAGCCCGAATCTGCTGGTGGGTAACCGCTCGAAGGACGATGCCGCTGCCTACGACATAGGCAATGGTCAGGCGGTATTGAGCACGACGGATTTCTTTATGCCGATCGCCGATGATCCGTTTGATTTTGGCCGTATTGCGGCGACGAATGCCATTTCTGACATCTATGCCATGGGCGGTAAGCCCTTAATGGCCATTGCGATTCTGGGCTGGCCGGTGAATGTGCTGTCGCCAGAAGTCGCTCAGAAGGTCGTTGATGGCGGCCGTCAGGCCTGTGCCGATGCGGGTATCCCGCTGGCGGGCGGCCACAGTATTGATGCCCCTGAACCGATCTTTGGCCTGGCGGTCACCGGGCTGGTGGATATCGATAAGTTGAAGCAAAACGATCAGGCTACTGTAGGCTGTAAGTTGTATTTGTCTAAGCCGCTGGGCGTTGGCGTGCTGACCACCGCGCAGAAGAAGAAAATTCTCAAGCCAGAACACGAGTTTCTGGCGCGCGACACCATGTGTCTGCTGAACAAGGTGGGTGAGAAAATCTCGGTGATCCCCGGCGTTGAGGCCTTAACCGATGTTACAGGTTTTGGCTTAGGTGGTCATTTACTTGAGATTTGTGAGGGCAGTGGGGTTGATGCTGTGCTCGACTATGCGGCCTTGCCGATTATGCCACCGGTAAAAGAGTACATTGCTCAGGGCTCGATGCCTGGTGGCACGGATCGTAATTTTGATAGCTACGGCGATAAGCTCTCCACCATGACAGACGAGCAGCGCGCTATTGTCTGTGACCCACAAACCAGCGGTGGTTTATTGGTGGCGGTACGCCCGGAGCAGGCCGCCGAGGTTGAGGCCATTCTGGCCAGCGAAGGCCTGCATACGCAATGCATCGGAGAGCTGGTGGAATGTGCTGGGCATACGGTACGTGTTGAGGTTCGTGCATGAGCCGCCCAGATACTGCCGATTTTAAAACGCTGTTTTTAAATGACACGCCCATGATGGATACCCGTGCGCCGCTGGAATTCAAAAAGGGGGCGTTTCCGCGCACCGTCAGCCTGCCTTTAATGACTGACCAGGAGCGAGCGAAAGTCGGTACCTGTTATAAAAAGAAAGGTCAGGACGAAGCCATTAAACTCGGCCATCAGTTGGTGTCGGGTGATATTAAAGACGCCCGTTTACAACAGTGGCTGGCCTTTGCCGAGGCCAACCCCAACGGTTATCTCTATTGTTTTCGCGGCGGTTTACGAAGCCAGATCACGCAACGCTGGTTAAAAGAAGCCGGCTGTGATTATCCGCGTATTACCGGCGGCTACAAAGCCATGCGCCGCTTCCTGATTGATACCCTTGATCGCATTGCCACCGAGCGGCCGTTAATCGTGGTGGCAGGCGAGACGGGCTGTGCCAAAACCGAATTAATCAAAGAGGTTACCGGGCATGTGGATCTGGAAGGTATAGCCAATCATCGCGGCAGTACTTTCGGTAAACGCGCGACGGCTCAGCCACCGCAAATTGGCTTTGAGAATGCAGTCGCGGTTGAGTTTTTACGCCACGAAGATAAATACCCTGAGCGTGCCATTGTGCTTGAAGACGAGAGCTTGCTCATCGGGCGCTGTGCGTTGCCCGACGTCTTACGTCAGCAAATGGCGCAAGCGCCGTTGGCCGTCGTAGAAGCCAGCATGGAGCAGCGCGTAGAGCACAGTTTTAATAATTATATTCTCGATAAATTGGCCGAATGGCAGCGCGAAGCTGGCGAAGAAGCGGGCTTTGCCGCGTTTGCCGATGACCTGCGCACCAGCATGAGCAAAGTCGAACGTCGCTTGGGTGGTGTGCGTCATAAAGCACTGACGGAAACGTTAGAAGCAGCGCTTACACAACACGAACAAGGCGATGCCAGTCTTCATCGTGAGTGGATTCAGCCCATGCTCGAAGAATATTACGACCCTATGTATCACTGGCAGTTAAGTAAAAAAGCCGGTGAGATTTTAATTCGCGGGCCTTATGACGAGGTTCGTGAGTTCTTAAATGCGCATCGCGCACATTCTGGTTAATCAGATGGTTAACCATGTCACTCTGTAAAACATACTACTGAATACAGGAAAACTCGATGAAAATCCGACAATGGATGCTGGGTGGTCTGATGACCTTACTGGCAACAAGTGCACTGGCAGACACTTTCACCTTCACTGCAATTCCAGATGAAGATGAAAGCCGCCTCAATGAGCGTTTTGGTAAGGTCGCTGACTATCTGGCTGAACAGTTGGGTGTCGAAGTTAAGTATATTCCGGTGAAGTCGTATCCTGCGGCGATCACGGCATTCCGTAACGATCAGGTGCAACTGGCCTGGTTTGGTGGTTTGTCTGGTGTGCAGGCACGCGAATTAGTACCGGGTTCGACGGCGATTGCGCAGGGTTACGAAGATCAGTTCTTTAAAACCTACATTATTGCCAACGTATCGACGGGCCTGGAAGCCTCCGATGAATTTCCTCAGGGCATTAAAGACAAGACCTTCACCTTTGGTTCAAAAGGCTCTACCTCGGGTCGTCTGATGCCGGAATTCCACATCCGTGAAAACATGGGTGCCCCGGAAGATGTATTTGCACGCGTGGGTTTCTCTGGTGACCACAGCCGTACTGTGACTCAGGTTGAGTCCGGTGCGTACCAAGTGGGTGCGGTCAACTACAGCGTCTACGACAACCGCGTTGCGGAAGGTAAAACCGACCCTGATAAAGTGAAAGTCATCTGGACTACACCAACGTACCCCGATTACCAGTGGACCATCCGTGGTGATGTGGACGCGCGTTACGGTGAAGGCTTTACTCAGAAAGTAACCGATGCCTTGCTGAACATGAGCGACAAAGACCTGTTGGCCAGCTTCCCTCGTAAGAGCTTTGTACCTGCCAGCAACGACGACTACGCGCCGATCAAAGCGACCGGTGAAGCCATCGGCCTGCTGGGCGAATAAGCGCGTGTTTTCACTTTCTCAGGCTTCGCTCAATCACGGTAAACAGCGTGTTTTACACGACATCAGTGTGAGCATTAGCGAAGGCGAGAAAGTGGCGCTGATCGGCCCGTCCGGGGCCGGTAAATCTTCCTTGCTCTCACTGCTGTGGGAGCAACATCCGGCTGACATAGCCTTGTGCCCACAAGACAACGCTTTGGTGGATATTCTGTCGGTGTATCAGAACATCTACATGGGTGCGTTGAGTCGTTTTGGAACGTTTTATAATCTGCTTAACCTCATTCGTCCGTGGCCAGCAAGACGCCAAGAAGTCAGTACTATTGCTGCACAGCTAGGCATTGCCGATAAATTAATGACTTCGCCCGACCAGCTGTCCGGCGGTCAACGCCAGCGTGTCGCTTTAGGGCGAGCGTTGTATCGCAAGCAAAATGTATTTTTTGGTGATGAACCGGTTTCCTCATTGGACCCGGCGCAAGGCGATGCCTTGCTAGGCGATGTGCTCTCACAGCACTCAACGGCGGTGGTCGCGATTCATAGCCCTGAGCTCGCGCTGAAACATTTCACGCGAATTATCGCGTTGCAAAACGGACGGATCGTTGGGGACTGGTCAGCATCGTCTGTCAGCCTTGCACAATTATCGGCGATTTATTCAGGCGGTCAGTAATGACGACTGACACTGCTCACCATCGCGCAGGTCGATCGACCGCATCGGGGTTAGTCCGTCTAAGTACGGGTTTTATCGTCGTAGCGTTACTGGCATTGATGATTGCCGATATCCATCTTTATCGACCTGACCCTTGGCAAGAGTTGGGGCGTATTGGTCTTGGTCTGGTCACACCTACTTGGCCAGATATTCCCGAGCTTGCACTGGCCGTTGGCCATACGGTGGCGTTCGCGTTATTGGCCGTGGCGGTGTCGGCGGGTCTCGGCTTGTTGCTGGCCATGTGGTTTCACTGGCGCTGGGTGCGGGTGTTAGCGGCGGCGATTCGCTCGGTGCACGAGGTGTTCTGGGGCTTGCTGTTTATGCAGGTCTGGGGCTTGAGTGCGACGACCGGTTTGCTGGCTATTCTGATTCCGTTTACCGGAATTTTTGCCAAAGTATTTGCCGATATTCTGCAACAGCAGCGGCCGCATACGGTTCAGACCTTTGGTGCGGCGTCGCGTATTAATCGTTATGCCTATGGCTGGATTCCCAAAGCCTGGCCTGAGTTACTCTCTTATGTTCGGTATCGCTTTGAGTGTGCCTTGCGCTCCAGTGCGATTCTGGGATTCATCGGTTTACCCACATTAGGCTTTCACCTTGAGACCGCGTTTCGTCAGGGCCAGTACAGCGAAGCAGCGGCGGTACTCTGGGTATTCTTACTGCTTATTGCCAGTGTGCGACTGTGGTTAAGGCCCCGACTGGTTCCGCTATTTATTGTGGCAGCCATCTGGATTCTGCCTGAGATGCCGCCAGTGAATGCGAGTTTTTTCTGGCAGTTTATTTCACAAGATTTATGGCCTAAGGCGTTACAGCGCGGAGATATCATTGCCACCGGGCAGTGGTACGCCAAAGTGTTTATGAGCGATGTCTGGCCCGCGTTGTGGCAGACCTTAGCGGTGACTCAAATTGCTTTGGTCGTCAGTGGCGTGCTGGCGCTTTTGTATTACCCCTTTGCCAGTCGCTGGTTAGTGGGCAGCGTTCGGCCTCTGGGACGTTTTAAATTGCTGGTATTGCGCTCGGTTCCGGAGTTGATGCTGGCCTATGTGTTTATGTTGATATTCGGGCCGTCGGCCTTGCCTGCCATTCTGGCGTTGGGCATTCATAATGGCGGCTTGATTGCATTCTTGCTGGCCAACAACAGTGAAGACAGCAGCCACACCCAGCGTCCAGATTCGCCCACAGGGGCAATGCGATTCTTTTATCAGGATCTGCCGCAGCGCTATCCGGCGTTTCTGGCGCTGCTGTTTTACCGTTGGGAAGTCATCATGCGTGAAAGCGCCATGATGGGCGTGCTTGGCATTGCGACGTTAGGCTTTTACGTGGACTCTGCTTTTGAAGAGATTCGCTTTGATAAAGCCTTCTTCCTGATTGTGATGGCGGCCATTCTGAATATTGTGATTGATAGCCTGTCGCGACGTTTGCGTAAAAGGGCGGGCCTGCGTACGCCACTGATGTGAGTTGCCTGATACGGCTTTGAACTCGTGAATGGCCGAATAACTTAGCCGCTTGATGATGCGCATTAGGTGCGGCATGCGTTTGCCAAAAACGTTACGCTGGTATGACTGAATAAATCTCGGAGTCGTTGTGGCATTAGTTTTCTTATTATTGTCAGCCATTAGCTGGACCCTGTTCGATCTTGCCCGTAAAAAACTCGTCGCCAACGAGGCACCACTTGCACTTACCATTGCCTTCAATCTCGGGGCCATGCCGTTATATGGGGTGGCCTGGTGGCTCAGTAATGAAGGGCTGGCAGGGCCGGAATACTGGCTGCCGTCTGCGATTGCGGCCTTGCTCACCGCTTTAGCTGCCGTGGGTTTTATCACCGCACTCAAGCTTGGCGATATTGCCCGGGTGATTCCGGTGCTGGCATTAACGCCGGTGATCTCAACCCTGGTGGCCGGTCTGGTATTGGATGATCATTTAAGCGTTATGCAATGGGCTGCTATGTTGCTCACGGTGGTGGCCATTGGCGGCGCGCAGGGCGGGTTACACCATGTGCGCGGCAAACCTTTTTTGCTGATGTTATTGGTGTGTCTGGGGTGGGGCGCTGGCATCGTCTTTGATAAACAGGCACTGGCGCATAGTGGGCCGTTTTTTCATGGGGTGGTGCAAACCGCGCTGGGCTCCGTCATGCTCATCGCGTATGCGTTAGTGAGTGGCTCAGCAGCGTGGCTGACACACTCTGCGGTACGCGTGGTTCCTGCGCTATTGGTGTTTGTTACTGCGGTTGTATTCCAGTGGTTGGCGCTGGCTGAGCTGGATGCTGGCGTGATTGAAACCGTAAAACGCAGCGTTGGAATTATCGGCGCCTTGATCGCTGGCGCGTTAGTCTTTAACGAAAAAGTCAGCCGCAGTCAGGTGTTGTGGTGTCTGGTGATATTGGCGGGAATTCCTGTGATATTGCAGCCCGAGGTGTGAGTGCCATAAATGGGTGAGCCCAGTCATGTCTTTCCACGTAGGTGGGAAAACAGCGTCGTGCAATAAAAGCGCCGTCTAGTGATGTCATTCCCACGAAGGTGGGAATCCAGCGCCGTATTCCGTTAGTCTTTAGATCCAGATATGCAGTAGTTTTCCGCTAGATGGATCTCCGCCTTCGCGGAGATGACAGTGACTTCTGAGGGATTACTGTGATTAGGCGGCTCTCTGTCATTCCCACGCAGGTGGGAATCCAGCGTCGTGAAATATAAGTGCTGTTCCGTAGTGTCATTCCCATGAAGATGGGAATCCAGCGCCGTATGCAGTTTGTGGTGATATAAGGGGACGCGGTATTACTCCGCAAGATGGATCTCCGCCTTCGCGGAGATGACAGTGGTTTCTGAGGGATAGCTGTGGTTAGGTCCATTCCCTGTCATTCCCACGCAGGTGGGAATCTAGCGTCGTGAAATAAAAGCGTCGTCTAATGATGTCATTCCCATATAGGTGGGAATCCAGCGTCGCAGTCCGTTAGTCTTTAGATCCAGATATGCAGTAGTTTTCCGCTAGATGGATCTCCGTCTTCGCGGAGATGACAGTGGTTTCTGAGGGATTGCTGTGATTAGGCGGCTCTCTGTCATTCCCACGCAGGTGGGAATCCAGCGCTACGCTCATCGCGAAGTCAAATTTACTAAGGGAATTCGTTTAAGGGTAAGGAGACCAATCAT
>JAYYHP010000152.1:0-5124 GCA_036148335.1 Pseudomonadota bacterium | reverse complement strand
TGCCACGGCGCTTGCCGCCATTAACCGACCTACCTCCATCAGTGCGCGCGTGATTCAGCTGAATCAATTCGGCGTCCAGCGAAACAACCTCAAAGACGTGCTGGAAGATGCCGAACGTCAGGGCACTCGCCAGCTATCACTATCAACCAAAGCCCTCGTCGCCCATGCGATTCAAGGAGATATCGAGGAGTCCAACGAAGTCGTGGCTTGGGCCAGCAAACGCAAGGTTGCCAGCCGCCGACTGGTCATGAAGTCTTTCGTCCAGCAACGCCAGGGGGCGCTGGCCGTCAATGGCATCTCCCGACTTAAGAAGACAGACGCAGCCGACACCATGAAAGACTTCTTTGCCGAAGGCGGCAGTATGAAAGATGTTGGCGAATGGCTGGCCGCTGCCGGTGAGTTTCTTCGCGAGCAAGACGCCCCTGCGCTCCACGACGGATTTTTTAGCAGCGTTGCCAGTGCTATCGGCGGTGCTGCCAGTTCCGCGGTGGATTTTGTCACCGGTGCCATCAACACGGTGGCCGATGCGATCACCGCCGCAGGCAAGAAACTCGGCGATGCCATTAAGGCAGCCGCTAAATGGTCACAAAGTAAAATCAACGATTTTATCGAAGGGATCATCCGCGCCGGGAAAAAGGTCGATGAGATACTGACCGAAGCCGCCCGTCAGGGCATGAGCGCATTACGCAAATTCATCAATGGACTGATTGAAGCCGGCAAGCGTGCTCGCGACATTCTCGCCTGGGCCGCAAACCAGGCAACGAATACCGCCCGCGAAGCCCTTCGTCGGGTACTGGCACTAGCCAGCTCGTTGACGACGCTTCTTCAGGAGATGGCAACATTAACGGCGAATGCGATTCGCACGCTGACCCGTCACCTACTGGCGATCGGCAAAACTCTGAATGATCTGATATCCCGCATCACACGGATTGCAGCAAATGCGGCGCGCGAGATCATTAATGAGCTGATCCGCGCGGGACATACCATCACCGCCATCATCACCTCAGCAGTGCGTTACGGGGTGCAAGTCATCAACAGCATCGCCGATCTGTTGCTTGACGCCGGTCGCAGCGTTGCAGAAATACTGGCCGCTGCGGCTCGCCGAGGGATCACCGCCCTGAAACGTTTTGTCAGCGCCATCATAGACGCCGGCCGTCGTATGCGTGAGGTCCTAGAATGGGCGGCGGATCAGGCGGCTGCCACAGCGCAAGCCGTACTTCGACATCTCTACACGCTTGGCTCAGGGGTGCTCAACGTACTGCGTGAAATCGCGGCATTGTCAGCCTCTGCCCTTCGGGTCATGGTGCGAGCCTATCTGGCTATTGGCCGCAGCCTCAGAGATCTTGTACGCAATCTACGGCAGATAGCCATCAGCGCGGCGCGCGCCATCATTGCGGAGCTCTTACGAGCCGGTCAAACCGTGGCAACCCTGATCACTCAAACCCTGCGCTACGGTCGCGCAGTTCTGGCCCGCTTAATTGACGGTTTAATGACCGCCGGCAAACGTCTCACCGAGATTCTCGCTGCGGCAGCCAATCAAGCACTCCGATACGTGCGCACACTCATTGGCGCACTCAAAGACCTCGGCCAATCGCTAGGCAACATCCTCAATGCGATCGCAGATCAGACCCGAGCGCTCGCCGTACTGCTGATGCGCGGCGTGCGAGCGGTATGGCGCAGCATCACTACGTTACTGACGGCCATCGCCAGTAAAACCGAACGCGTATTGGTGACCCTGATGACCGCCCTGATCGGTACTGGCATCCATCTGATTACCGTCATGCGTAGCTTGCTTAACAATGTACGGGCCGCCCTACGCAAAGGCCTCGTCAGTGCATTGCTGGAGATTGGTAAATCGGCCATCACCCTGATGGGCGAAGCCATTAAGATAGGTGTCTCCGCCGCCACACTGCTGTTTGGCATTCTGCTGGAGCTGGCAGGTAAATACCGTCAATTGAATGCCCACGAGCGACGTGAGGCCGCGAAAGTGTTCGGTACGTCGATTGACCTCGACCGAGTGCATATTACCGAATCGAGCAAGGTTGTGGACCTGATGATGGCATTACAGCCGCAAGTAGGCGCCTTCACTACCATGTACACCATCCACATAGATTCGTCGCAAGCGTTGACGGATGAGCTGCTGATTCATGAGCTGGCTCACGTGTGGCAAGCCGAGACCTCGGGCAGCGTGTATATGGTTGAGGCTCTGTGCTCTCAGTTCTTCGGGCGCGCGTACAACCTCACCGACGACGATCTACGCAAAGCCAAGGGTGAACTGCTTAACCTTGAACGCGAGCAACAAGCCGAAGCCGTCGAGCGTTATTACCGCGTTAAATTCAAAGGAGCGTCTGAGGCTTCCGTGGGCGTCAGCCTGTCACTGCTCGAGCCCATTGCGCTACAGGTGTTTACGCCGCAAACCAACTTCAGTGCTGACTTGCTGAGACGCTTGTCGCGTCAACCGCTGCGCATGTCTACGACCCCGGTTCGACGGGTTCAACCCATCCGCCGAATTGTCGAGCCTGCATGAAACTCACCTTAACCCTTAGCACCGCGCAAGCGGTGCTGAACCACTCACCAGCCGCGACGCCGTCCTTTGAATTTCCGAGATCGACGTCACCAAGAGACGCCGTCCTATCAACCATTGATCAGATCCTTGATCACTCAACGGCCACGCCGCCCACCATCAAAAGCGCAGTGATTTCCCTACCACACGCCCTACCAGCAGCTGACTTACCGCCCTTATGCTATCGGGGCGTCATTTGCAGCAGCCGCCTTGAGGCGTACTCGCCGTTCGCGGTCGATGCCAGCAGCGAAAACTCAAACCAAGCAAATCAACAGAGCCAACCAAACCAACCAAACCAACAGGTCATCGAGCCAGACGACAAAAAGTTAAAGCTGCCTCCCGTGACAGCAAGCCTCAGTCGCACCATACTGACGTCGCAATACAGCCGCCCTCACGTCGATCACCTTGAGACTTGGCCAACCGCTCATAACTCAACGACAATCCCACTTCACCCCGGAGACCTTGATAAAGACGACCTGCTCACGGCCATGGGTAACAACCGCGACGCCACTACGTGGATATATTGGGGGCATGGCGAAACGGATCGACTACGAGGGTATGGCCATCTCACCCGGGAAGATTTGAACGAGCTAACCAGCCTTCGTCCATCGTTCGCGCTCACGCTCTGGATCAGCTGCAATACCTTAGGCAGCCATGCACCCCAGGAAAGTATCGCATGGCAGTGGTATGCCTCTGGCGCAACCAACACCCTACTGGCCGCTCACGAAGCCGTACTGACCGACCTTAACGAGGCGTTTACTCACGCCCTCTGCGAAGCCTTGAGCCAAACTCTCGATCAAACTCTCAGCCAAGCTCTCAGTCAATCGTGCCCCCATGGGCGACTCAGCGACTGGCTGTTCGCGGCACTCATGCGCTTACCAGAGCCCGAGCGCAGGGCTATCTCAGAACATTATCGACTGTTGGGTAACGCCAACCTCGCGTTGAGCAACTAATCCCGTGCTGGCACTCAGCCCTGAAAGCCGTTTGTTTGTCGCAGAAGTCGGGGCGTTTGGCAGACGTCAGCCATGGCCAATCAAGTGGCGCCAGCATTCAGCAAGCGCCAGCGGTATGGTACTCTCCGCGACCATTGTCGTACCGCAACGCTACAGGGCTTGAATCCGTATGTCTGACTCCCCGTTTACGCCAGAGCTTCTGTCTCCGGCAGGCACCCTACACAACATGAAGTACGCCTTCGACTACGGCGCCGACGCGGTATACGCCGGCCAGCCCCGCTACAGCCTGCGAGTGCGCAACAACGACTTCAATATGGAAAACCTGGCCACCGGCATTGCGTACGCACACGACCGTGGCAAACAGTTTTACGTGGCCAGCAACATCGCGCCCCACAATTCAAAAATCGCGACTTATATGCGCGACATTGAACCTGTCATCGAGATGAGACCCGACGCACTCATCATGTCAGACCCCGGCCTCATTATGATGGTGAAAGACAAATGGCCAGATCAGGTCATTCACCTTTCTGTTCAGGCAAACGTCGTAAACTGGGCCAGCGTTGAATTCTGGCGCCGTCAGGGAGTTAGCCGCATCATTTTGTCGCGTGAACTGTCCATCTACGAGATTGCCGAGATTCGCGAAAAATGCCCAGAGATGGAAATTGAGGTGTTCGTTCACGGCGCCCTGTGCATTGCCTACTCTGGTCGCTGCCTGCTGTCGGGTTACATGAACCATCGCGACCCCAACCAAGGCACTTGCACCAACGCCTGCCGCTGGAAGTACGACGCACATGAAGCGGAGGAAACCGCCTCTGGCGATGTCGTGCCTAAGGGCGTCAATGAATTCGACCCAACGCTTGGACGCGGCGCGACCTCGGATAAAATCTTCCTTCTTCAGGAAGGCAATCGCCCCAATGAATACATGCCAGCGTTCGAAGACGAGCATGGCACCTACATCATGAACTCCAAAGACCTGCGCGCCATCCAGCACATCGAAAAGCTGGTTGAGTTAGGCGTTCATTCGCTGAAAATCGAAGGTCGAACCAAATCTCATTACTACGTCGCCCGCACCGCTCAGGCGTACCGCAAAGCCATCGACGACGCCGTGGCGGGCCGCCACTTTGATATGCGTCTGATGGACACACTGGAGAACATGTCAAACCGCGGTTACACCGAGGGCTTTTTCCGTCGTCACGTGCATGATGAATACCAGAACTACGAACGCGGCAACTCGGCCTCCGTGCATCAGCAATTTGTTGGAGAAGTGACCTACCTGAAAGATGGTCGTTTAACGGTACAGGTCAAAAACCGCTTTGAGGTCGGCGACACACTGGAATACATGACCACTGCTGGCAACGTCACCTTTACCCTGACCGACCTGCAAGACAGTGCAGGCAACCCGCGCAACGATGCTCCGGGGTCGGGTTTCGTTGTGACCATTCCATCTGTAGGGCTCGATCACCTGCCAATTGAACGAGCCATGTTAATCCGTAACTTGCCGGAGGCTGGCCAGTGAGTGAGTCATCCGGTGCGCCCGAGCGCCCAGCGTATCGAAAAGACACCAGCCACATCCCCAACGATGGTCTGATCCCGCCGTTGTACCTTGAT
>JAYYHP010000151.1:0-7050 GCA_036148335.1 Pseudomonadota bacterium | reverse complement strand
CGCTACAGCTGCAATCTGTTTACCGATAAAAGCCAACTGGTCAAACAACTGGCTGCGATCCAACAACCCGGCAGCAGTTACTTTGCAGAGTATCGTTTTCACGACGGCGCCTACCTTGAGATTCATGCTCACCATCATGAAACCGCCGGGTTTATCTGGATGGTGCGCGACATTACCGAAGTCCGGGAAAAAGAAGCCACTATCAGCCATCAGGCCTACCACGATAGCCTGACTGGCTTACCCAACCGCGTTCAGCTGCAGCAACGCTTATCTGAGGCGATTGAAAACGGCGAGAAGTACCACCGTCGCTTTGCCCTGTGTTATCTCGATCTGGATGGCTTTAAAACCATCAACGACAGCCTTGGGCATTCCATGGGCGACCAACTGCTGGTCGAAGTGGCCGAGCGCCTGCAAGGCCTGATCCGCCCCAGCGATACCCTTGCGCGCGTGGGCGGTGACGAGTTCATTGTAATTCTGAACGAGGTCGAAGCGCAGGACGACATTCTGCAAGCCGCGCAGCGTTTGCTGATGGCGTTAAGTGAACCGATTCGGCTGGACCGCCGGGAGTTTGTTATTGCCGCTTCCATGGGCATTGCCATTTACCCCACCGATGGTGAAGAAGCCGGCATCCTGATGCGTAATGCCGACATCGCCATGTACCGTGCTAAAGCTAACGGCAAAAACTGTTTCCACTTTTTTACGCCGTCACTGGAGCGGATTGCGGTGCAGCGGATGTCGCTGGAGACTAACTTACGTCAAGCGCTGGAAAACAACACGCTGCAACTCTACTACCAGCCAAAGGTGTGCCTGCATGACCTCAGTGATTCACTGACCACTGGTCACCTGCATAGCTTTGAAGCATTACTGCGTTGGCCAAAAGCCAATGGCGGTTTTGTCTCGCCCGAGAGTTTTATTCACATCGCCGAAGACGCCGGCATGATCGGCAAGATCGGTTTCTGGATTCTAGAACAGGCCTGCAAACAAGCGCGGGAATGGTTCGATAAGGGCTACCACGCCAACATCAGTATCAATATTTCGCCCCGTCAGTTTTTGATTCCGAATTTCCACTACGAGATTGTGCGTACCATTCGCGAATCAGGGGTGCCGACGTCGCTGATCTCGGTAGAAATTACCGAAAGCCTGCTGATGCAGGATCTGACTCATGCCCGTCACGTTCTTGAGTACTTCCGTGAGAATGGCCTGTTTATTTACCTCGATGACTTTGGCACGGGTTTCTCATCGCTTAACTACCTGAAAAACCTTCCCGTGGACGCCATTAAGATTGACCGTACTTTCGTCAAAGACCTGAGCACCAGCGTCGCCGACCAGGCAATCGCAGCGTCTATTATTACGCTCGGTAAAAACCTCGATATGTTGATCGTCGCGGAAGGCATTGAAACGGCGGAACAGGCGGACTTCCTGATTCGTAACGGTTGTGACCTTGCCCAAGGCTTCTATTACGGGCATCCGGTGAGTGCTGCCGATGCAGAGCAGTACTTCCACCCTGATGACCGTTTGCACTGCACCCTTGAAGATCGCCAATCGGCAGAGTAGATTGCTGGCCGCTATATAGCCGCTTTGGTGTAAAAACTTTAGCCCAGCCATTCACCCTGATTTCCGGAGTCGCTCGTGACCTACCCTGCTTTTGTTGCCATTGATGCCAGCTCATGGGATGACAACGCTCACCCTGTTGCCATTGCCTGGTCGTTAGAAGACGGCACCATCAAAACTACGCTGGTACAACCAGACGACGATTGGGATGACTGGGATTATGCGCTCGAAGATCAACACGGTATCTCGCAAGACACCCTGTATCAGCGCGGTGAGACCACCTGGTCGGTAATTCGTGAATTGGAGAACGACCTCGACCAGCCCTACCTGCTGGCCGACGATGCAGAGCGTTGCGAACAACTGCTCGATCGCTTGTACGACAGCTGCGGTCGCGACCTGACCATTGAGTGCTCTGGCTTTCAAGCGGAATTACCGCAACAGGATATCGGCGACTGGTATCAGGACACCGCCTTTCACCACCAGCCTTGCGATGAACGTGTTCGGCTTATGCTGATGCTCTGGTCTGAATCTACCAAAAACGATTAAATAAATACCAAATATAGAATTAAACAATCATATAGGATTGTTTAATTTTTCTTCTGAAGTGCATCAACAGGCTCAGGCCCGTGCTCATCTCACCGGGCCGAGCTGACGGAAGGTCGACGACATCGCCTGAGCTAACGATTCCGGCACACCTGCAGTAGCAGCAAACTCTGGCCATCTTGCTACTGCCTCGCCAACCTCACTGAGTATTTCTCGCGCACGTCGCGGACGCACATCGGCGGCTGTCGCTGCAGCCATAATGTCCTCATGAGTGAACCCATCCCGCTTACCATTGACCGACATCTGATGGCGGTTAGTCCAGGCACCATTCGGGTTGTAGGCATAGGTAACGTCATAGGCCGGCGACAATCGCCACTCACCACGACGGTCCATCAGGAAGGCGATATTTTTGGTGTGATCGTCCTGATTACGCATCATCAGGTTCAATATCATGCGCCGGAACTGTTCCTCCAACGCTTCATGGCTACGCGCACCGAGTAACTGACGAATGACCCGAAAACATTGCTCGTAGGAGTAGCCCCCAGCCACATTGAAATCGTAATGGGCTAAGCCACATAACGTCTGCATGTGCAGGCGCCCACCGGAAACCGTGCGATCAAAACGCTGCGTCATAAAATGCGCGCGCCCGGATTCTTCCAACAAACGACTTGGCATCATTTCTATGCCCGCCGCCGTTGCCATCAGATAACAAGCGTATTCAATACGAGTGAAGCCTAACGGGTCGGCCAGTTCTTTATCACCGTTACCACTGACACCATCAAACTTGAGTAGGTACTGCTGAAAGCCGGACGGAGCATCACACTGCCCGGAACGCACCTCGCCGGTCTCCGGGTGCCAGGCAATCACTGCCTTGGCCCGGGCGCCACCTGCCGACGTTCCGACGGCGATGATCTGCTGCAACGCTGACGCCTCTTCAAGCGTTTGAGTATGCAATCCCTGCTTGCGTGACAGGGCGTTGTTGGCCAGTGCCACCAGCTCAGATAACTCAAGTGATTCTGACCGACTCTGGGGTTTTGCCAGCGCTGGCGCGAAGGTCAGCGCGCCCATACCGCGCTGGCCCATGTACAACAGGCGCTCGACCGGATTAAAGGCGCCCGGATCGCGGTCATGCGCCACCAGCCACTGATCAATCAATAAGTTGCCGAACTTATCTGGCAACGCATCCGCCAGAAAACCCGGCAATCCCATAAAGGTCTCCCGCGCTAATCCCGGGAAACGATAGGCCCCCGCCTGCAGGGGCATCGTCAGGGGTGCAGGCTGAATCCCCGAGCGTAAAAACTCCGGCGCATACTCAAACGCCGCGATGCCCTGCGCGTTATCCCACTCCACTGCGCCAATGGTTTTACCCCAGAGCTGTACTTCGGCCAGTGAAATCACCCTCTGGGCTCCTGTGAATGGTTCGTTGAGAGACTTAAGGAATTGCCCTCGCTCTTTTCATCGGTCTCTTCATCGTTCTCCTCATCAGCCCCATCATCCGCCCATTGCCAAGGCGCATCGTCGAGCTCAGCGATGGCATCCGGGCGCGCCCGCTGACGCGCAGGCGCGTCGTACACACCCGCCCCCTGATCACGCAATCGTGCCATTGGGCTGGAATCGGTCGAACTCACTAATGCCGCCAGACGATCCAGCTGCCCCAGTGCTCGCAGCAAGGCCACCAGATTCAACAAACTGAGGTTACCCTCGCCGGATTCAAAGCGGCGCAAGGTAGCCACCCCAAGGCCTGCACGGTCGGCCAATTGCTGCTGGGTCATGTTCTGATCGAGTCGTTGACGACGGCACTGTGCTGCTATTTGCGCTAACACCGCCTGATCCGATTGCACTGCCGGGTCATAGTTACTCATAAATAATCACTTAACTACCAATTTGGCATTTATAAAATCATATATGATTAATATATTCCTCAAAACTAGCGCTTGCAACCTGAGCAATAAGTCGTAGAGTACGCCCTTTTACGCGGACGACTGTCATGGCATTGAAAGCAACCATCTACAAGGCCGAGCTGGTCGTCTCCGATATGGATCGCAACCATTACGCGACCTACCCGCTCACCATTGCGCAACACCCCTCAGAAACCTTACAGCGCATGATGGTGCGCCTGGTGATGTTTGCCCTCTACGCGGATGAGCATCTGGAATTTACCAAGGGCCTCAGCACCGACGACGAGCCTGATCTCTGGGCCCAGGCCCTGACCGGCGACATCGACCTCTGGATTGAATTGGGCCAGCCCGATGACAAACGTCTGCGCAAAGCCAGCCACAAAGCGAAACAATTGGTGCTGTGTGGCTACCAAGGCAACGCCTTTGATGTCTGGTGGAAAAACAACGCGAATGCGTGCCGTCAGATTCCTCAATTAACCGTGCTGCAACTGGACGACGAGATCGCATCCCAGCTTGAAGGCATGGTGGAACGGACCATGCGTCTACAAGCCAATATCCAGGATGGTACGCTGTGGTTTGGTGATAATGAGCAAACCCTGGAAATCACCCCCACCCGATTGCAGGCAGGTACATCATCATGAGTGAATTTTTTCAGCTACTCAGCTCGCAAGCCCTGCTGCAACGCATCAGTAAACTGGGATACCACACTCCGACGCCCATTCAGGACGCCGCAATTCCGCATATTCTGCGTGGCGATGACCTGATGGCAGCGGCCCCGACCGGCACCGGTAAAACCGCCGCCTTTATGCTGCCGGTACTGGAAATGCTGGAAGCACACCCACGCATTGAAGACGAAGACGGCTACATCCTGCCTCGTCTGCTGATCATCGCCCCAACTCGGGAGCTGGCTCAGCAACTGGCGGCCAACTTCCGTGATTATGGGCGCAACTGCGGTCAGAAATGCTTGCTGTTATGCGGTGGCCAGCGCCCCCGCGATCTGCACGAAAAACTACGTCAGGGTGCCGATGCCGTCGTCGCGACTCCGGGGCGCTTGTACGAGCTGATGCTGCACAATCAAGTCGACATGGATTACCTGCAATGCCTGATTCTGGACGAAGCCGACCGTCTGCTTGATCTCGGCTTTGCCGATGACTTGCAACGCATCGTCAAACGCTTGCCGGAAAAACGACAGAACCTCTTATTCTCGGCCACCTTCGATAAAGCGGTGCGCACACTGGCCACCGAGCTGATGCCTAATGCCATTGAGCTGGGCCAGAAAGACGCCAACCGTGCCAGCACCAACGTACGCCAATGGCTGCACCCGGTAGATCACAGTGACAAAGGTCATGCTGTCACGACTCTGTTGCAGGACAACCGCTGGTCACAGGCCATGGTGTTTACCAAAACCAAGAAAGGCGCCGACAAACTCACCGAACAACTGAAAGCCGCCAACATCCAGGCCGAAGTACTGCATGGTGATAAAAACCAGACCGAACGTAACGAGATTCTCGACGCCTTCCGTGCTCACAACTTACGGGTGTTAGTCACGACCGACGTTGCTTCTCGCGGCATCGACATCGAGCACTTGCCCGTCGTAATCAACCACGACCTGCCACCGGTCGCACACGACTACATTCACCGCATTGGGCGTACTGGTCGCGCCGGTGAAAAAGGCATCGCTATCTCATTGGTGGCTGCCCATGAAGTCGACACGCTCAGTGAAATTGAAACCTTAATTGGGCGAGTGTTGCCGCGCGAAGACCTGATCGGTCACGTGCCAAGCCACAACGTGCCAGAAACCGGTCCGGGGAAACTGAGCCGCAAGAAACAGCCCATTGGCAAAGGTAAGGCGAATCAGGCCTCGTCGACTCCTAACAACCCCACGCCTAACAAGCCCGGGCCAAAATCAATACCGCGCGCCAACCGCGCAAAAGAAAAGCCACCGGCCCCGGTCGCAAAAGAACCGAAAGGTCGCGGTGGCTCTATGTTCTCGGGTAAGAAGAAAATCACCCGACGTAGCATCGATTAAAGCAAACACCGGGTCACTCCAGTGACCCGGCTAATCATCAATTAATGCCCAGCAGCTCCACATCAAAAATCAGAACAGAACCTGCCGGAATCGTACCGACATTGCGATTACCGTACGCCAGTTTTGCGGGAATGTGGAAACGGTACTTATCGCCCACCGACATCAGCTGCACCCCTTCCGTCCAGCCGGGAATCACCTGATTTAAGCCAAAGGAAATCGGCTCACCACGCTTCACCGAGCTGTCAAACACCGTACCATTAATTAGCGTACCGTGGTAATGCACCAGCACCTTATCGGAAGCACTCGGCTTGTCCCCACCAGCGCCCTCGGTCAGAACCTCGTACTGTAAACCTGATGGCGTCTCAGTCACTTCCGGGCGCTGACCGTTCTCAGCCAGATACTCTGCGCCGGCAGCGACTGTCTCTTCTGCGCTTTTATTGAAGACTCCCGCACGCTTGAGGCCGTAAAACACCAAAGCACCGATAACAACGACAAGAATGAAATTAAACATAACGACTCCTTTAAGAATGCCGACATTATGGCAGCAGAAGCCAGCGTGCGCGAGGTCGCGGCTCGATCATTTGGCAACCAGGCCATCGCGAATCATCGGAATTTAAGGCACACTAGGCGCTGTTTAAAAGGAAGGACATCAGGAATCTCGCCGCCATGGAAGCGTTCATTTTCATTCTCGTCGTATCAGTCATCTGGCTATTCCTTCTCGTCCGTAAACAAAAGAAACAAATCCGCGCTCTGTATCAACACGTCATGACGCTGACCGAAAGCGTCGAATCATTAATTGCCACCAAGGACACCGCAACACCTTCTTCATCCGAAATGTCCTCTGAGACGAGCTCTGAGCCGACCTCTGAACATAGCGCGGAGCTTGCCAGTGCGAATCACGCTGATGCCTCTCCGCAAGCCCTGCACACAACAGCCACGAAAGCACAGGCAACAGCCGCGGACGAACAAGCGACCGAAGACGATGACTCCTGGGTCACCGCGACCAGACAAACAGAACACCCCTTGTGG
>JAYYHP010000150.1:0-3343 GCA_036148335.1 Pseudomonadota bacterium | reverse complement strand
TCGCACTGTTTGGTTTGCCCGGCTATGAAGGGCAGTTCCGTATGTCTCCGGCTCAAGCGCCAGTACATACACTTGAAATTGAATCCCTGACGGGCAGTGAAGTTAAACGCTTGATCGCCATGGTGTTTGGAGACGGCGATGTTTGCCCTTTAAGTGATAAAGAAATTAGCCAGCTGACGGCATCGACAACCGTGTATCCCGGGAGTGTTATTGACGGTGCGGAACGGATTCTGGCAGCGGGTCAGGGGTCTGCTGCCACGACAAAAGGTGGCTTTCCTCTGAAAAATATCCTGGCGCTGGCCGGTCTGTCTGCAGTGGTGGCCATGTTGCTGCTCTATCAGATGGGCGGTAATAACACAGGCGCTGACGGAGCTACTGACGAAGGGCTGGCCTCAGGAACTGCGTTGCCTGGTGCAGATTACAATTACCCTGAAGAGGCAGCGACGGGTGAGGCCGATGCCGGGAAGTCTATTCCTGAGGTGAGCTTACCTGAGCGAGTGGTGAGTACGATCCCGGATACTACGCCTACCCAGTCCGTGAATTCTGTTGCATCGGGGTCATTGCCGGCTCAGCGTCAATCGTCTGAAGGGCAGACTGCTGACACGGTTACAGCTTCGCTAGATAATGTTGCAAATTCTTCTGGGGCATCGGCAGAGCAAAGCACTCAATCTGGTGTTGAGATAGTTTCTGGAGGTTCGCAGGGGAGCTCTTTATCTACCCAACTTTCGGACGTTGCTGCGTCTGGTGCCTCGGTGGCTCCGGACGCTCTGAAGGAGGAGGGCAAGGAAAATGCCAGCTCAGTGGAAGTCACTGCCGCAAAAGCTTCCGTGGTTTCGGCATCCGATGCTCAGGTCTTCACATCATCAGCTACACCTGTCCCAGCTTACACTCCTGACGAACAAGCCTTGTTGGCGCCTTCTGATGGCTTTATCGTGCAATTACTGGGTACGAGAAATGCGGACGGTGCGGCGGCTTTTATCCGTCGCCGTCAGTCAGAGGTCACTGGTAGCCTGTATCAATATCAAACAAGCTATCAGGGTCAGCCTTGGCACGTGGTTGTGTCCGGAGTCTACGGTAGTCGCGCCGAGGCGGTCGCTGCCGTGAACGCCATGCCCGCTGACCTTCGACGTCAATCGCCCTGGATCCGTCCGGTGGATGACGTTCAAAACGTAATTCGGTAAGTCCGCAGGCGGGATGCCTGCTCCTTTCGGCCCGGTGACCTTGCCGGGCCAGTACTCCAGTTGATTTGTGGCGAGCGGCCCAGATGTGTAGAATGAGCGTCCTTTTGTCTCAAGGTTGCTTATTTTTTGAGCGTTTCTTGAACGTAAGCCCTTGATATTTAAACGATTTATTGGTGAGAGCTGTTCTATGAGAACTGGTCTGTATACTCCAGGCGAATTTAAGGACAACTGTGGATTTGGTCTGCTTGCCCATCTAGAAGGCGAGCCGAGCCATGAGCTCCTGCAGACATCCATTGAGTCCCTGACCTGCATGACACACCGCGGCGGTATTGCTGCGGACGGTAAAACCGGCGATGGCTGTGGTCTGTTGATCCAGAAACCAGACTCATTCCTGCGTGCGGTCGCACAAGAACAGGGCATTGCACTGCCTGAGCAGTATGCGGTAGGCATGCTGTTTATGGATCTCGACGATGCCATTTATGCACAGCAGAAAGCGGCCGTTGAAGCGGCACTGAGCGATCAGGGCTTGAACGTTCTGGGCTGGCGCACGGTGCCTACCAGCAACGATTGCCTGGGGCCAATGGCCATTGATTGTCTGCCACGCTTTGAACAGGTCTTCATTGCGGCCGATAGCGCTCTGGAAGACACTGATTTATCAGTGAAGCTCTTTTACGCGCGTCGCTTTGCTGAAAAAGCACTAGAACAGTACCCAGATTTCTACATCGCTAGCCTGTCTGACAAAGTATTGTCATACAAAGGCCTGATGATGCCGGTCGACCTGCCGAATTTCTATCTTGATCTCGGTGACGAGCGTCTGGAAACCGCGATCTGTGTTTTCCATCAGCGTTTCTCGACCAACACTATGCCGCGCTGGCCGTTGGCCCAGCCGTTCCGCATGCTAGCGCACAACGGTGAGATCAACACCATTCGTGGTAACCGCAACTGGGCAAATGCCCGTGCGAGTAAGTTCGCCAGCCCGCTGTTGCCGAACCTCGAAGATATTTCACCGGTCGTGAATACCACCGGCTCCGACTCATCGTCCATGGATAACATGCTTGAGTTGCTGGCCATGGGTGGTATGAACATCTTCCGCGCGATTCGTATGATGATTCCGCCAGCTTGGCAGAACGTTGAGACGATGGACGCCGATTTACGTGCCTTCTATGAGTACAACTCCATGCACATGGAGCCGTGGGACGGCCCGGCCGGTCTGGTAATTACTGATGGCCGTTATGCGGTGTGTGGTCTGGACCGTAACGGCCTGCGTCCATCTCGCTGGGTGATCACGAAGAATAACTTCATCACGGTGGCATCTGAGGTTGGTGTATACAACTACAAACCCGAAGATGTTGTGGCGAAAGGTCGTGTCGGCCCGGGTGATATCCTGGCGATCGATACTAAAGAAGGTAAGCTGCTGCGTACCGACGATATCGATACCCTGATGAAAACCTCTCAGCCATACAAACAGTGGCTGAAAGAGAATGCACTGCGCATTGAAAGCCGCCTGCACCTCGAGAAAGTCGATGGTCAGGAAGCGCTGTCAGGCGATGCACTGAACACGCATCAGAAACTGCACTTGGTGACGCGCGAAGAGCGTGATCAGGTTCTGCGTCCGATGGCCGAAGACGGTCAGGAAGCTACTGGCTCCATGGGTGACGATACCCCAATGGCCGTGCTGTCTCAGCGTGTTCGTCACGTAGCTGACTACTTCCGTCAGATGTTTGCTCAGGTGACTAACCCGCCGATCGACCCACTGCGTGAGTCCATCGTGATGTCGTTGGAAACCTGTATCGGTGCCGAGAAAAACGTATTTGAAGAAACGCCAGATCACGCGAATCGTGTAATTCTGACGTCCCCAGTACTGTCGCCACTGAAGTTTGTTGGTTTGAAAGACACGGGTCGCGATGCGTTCCGCACCAACACGCTGTCGATGGCTTACCCAGCGGGTACCTCTCTGAAAGATGCCATTGTTGCACTGGCAGATAAAGCTGAAGCAGCAATCCGCAACGGCGACGTGATCCTGATTCTGAGCGACCGTGAAGTTGCTGAAGGTCAGTCTCTGATCCCCGCGCCAATGGCGACCGGTGCGGTACACCACCGCCTGAGCCAGAAAGGTTTGCGTACCAACGGTAATATCGTGGTTGAAACCGGCTCTGCACGCG
>JAYYHP010000149.1:0-4278 GCA_036148335.1 Pseudomonadota bacterium | reverse complement strand
GTGAACTCGAATCCCTGCGTCGCTTCAAAGACGACGTTCAGGAAGTTCGTCAGAGCACCGAATGTGGTATCGGCGTGAAGAACTATCAGGACGTTCGCCCAGGCGATCAGATCGAAGTCTTCGACGTGAAAGAGGTTGCCCGTACTCTGTAATCAGAGCATCGGCAGACCATCAGCCAAAGCCCGGATTCATCCGGGCTTTGGTGTCTCTGGAGAAAACATAATGCCAAAAGATTTCAGTCGTACCTCGCGTTTAGGTGAGCAAATCAAACGCGAAGTTGCGCAAATGATTCAGTTTGAGATGAAAAATCCGAAGCTGGGTATGGTGACGCTCAATCAGGTGAAGGTAGCAAAAGACCTCGGCTACGCCGACATCTACTTCACCGTGATGGGGGCTAAGGGAGAAACCGACGCCGAGATTCGTGCCAACACGAGCAAGATTCTCAACGAAGCGGCCGGCTACCTGCGCTCCGAACTGGCTCGTATCCTGACCACGCGGGTAACCCCACAACTGCGTTTCCACTATGACGAAACGCTTGAGCGTGGCCACCACCTGACGGGCCTGATCAAGCAGGCCCGTGACGCCGATGATGCACGTCATCCGGGTGAGGCTGACAACGCCGATGACGGGGACGACCGTCAGGGCTGATATGGGACGTAAGAAAAAAGGCCGCGATATTTCCGGCATTCTGGTGGTGAACAAGCCACTGGGTTTGAGTTCCAATCAGGTGCTGCAACGCGTCAAGCGTCTGTTTAATGCCAACAAGGCCGGTCATACCGGTGCGCTGGACCCTGAGGCGACGGGGGTGTTACCCATTTGCCTCGGCGAGGCGACTAAGTTCTCACAGCTGCTGCTCGATTCTGATAAGGGCTACGACACCAAAGGCGTCCTCGGTCAGGTGCGCAGCACCGGTGATAAAGAAGGCGAGGTCTTGCAGGAACGACCGGTTCCAGCGATTGATGCTGAGTTGCTGGAGTCCATTCTGACTCGCTTTCGCGGCGATGTAGAGCAAGTTCCGCCGATGTTCTCCGCCCTGAAAATGGACGGAAAGCCGTTGTATGAGCTTGCTCGTCAAGGCATGTCTCAGGAAGAGATGCGCGCGGTCGCTGAAAAGAAACGCCGCGTTATCCGTGTCCACGAATTGACCCTGAACAGCTACACTCCGGATTCGCTGAGCTTGAGTGTGCGTTGTTCGAAGGGCACTTATATCCGCACTTTAGTGGAAGATATCGGCGAAGCTCTGGGTTGTGGCGCCTTCGTTCAGGACCTCCATCGGACGCATTCCGGGCCATACAACGAAAGCATGTCTCATACGCTGGACGAACTGGAGCAAATCGCGGAGCAGGATAGCGAAGACAAACACGCTCTGGATGCGCTTTTGATGCCTCCCGAAACCGCGTTGCCAGAGACCTGGCCGGAAGTGTCCCTGAATCTCACGGAAGCCGCACGGTTACTGCAGGGACAGGCGATTAAGACTGGCTTAAGCGATCACCCTTCTGTACAATTATGGGCCGTTGAATCTGGGGTCCGGATTCTGCTCGGCATTGGTCGGGTTGAGAAGGGCGCCATCCGGTCGCAGAGACTGATGCAGGTCAACCTGCCAGATCTGGCCTGAGAAAGATTTAACCGTCACATAAGTGACACCGCATACCACTGTAAATGTGCACGGTGGTGATGTGATTTTTTGCACATTAGACGGAGTAAAAAACATGGCACTGTCTGCCGAAAAGAAAGCCGAAATCGTAAAAGAATTCCAGACCGCTGAAGGCGACACTGGTTCTCCTGAAGTTCAGGTTGCACTGCTGACTTACAACATCAATGGTCTGCAGGGTCACTTCAAGTCGAACAAGAAGGATCACCACTCACGTCGCGGCCTGATTCGCATGGTAAACCAGCGTCGTAAGCTGCTGGACTACCTGAAAGGCAAAGATGCAAACCGCTACCTTGAGCTGATCAAGAAGCTGGGCCTGCGTCGCTAAGACGGCAAGTTAAAGATAAGGGTCGCCAAGTGCGGCTCTTATTTTTTAAGCCACGTAAACTCCTAAGACCATCCTGCGTAAGCTGTGGTGCCAACCCCGTGTAGCAAGTCATCCACGGTGGTGCTTCTAACCATTTTCCTTCTTTGAGGGTAAATGCTTAGAAGCACCGGCAGTCACGTAGGGAATTTATTGACAATATTTAAGGAAAGATTGAATGAGCAATATCCCTGTTGCTAAGACAAAAACCTTCGAATTCGGCGGTCAGACCGTCACTCTCGAAACTGGTCGTATCGCCCGTCAGGCTGACGGTGCTGTACTGGCTACCATCGGCAAGACTCAGGTTCTCGCGACCGTTGTTGCAGCCAAAACGACTCGCCCGGGTCAGGACTTCTTCCCACTGTCTGTTCACTACCAGGAAAAAATGTACGCCGCTGGCCGTATCCCTGGTGGTTACCTGAAGCGTGAAGGTCGTCCTTCTGAAAAAGAAACTCTGACGTCACGTCTGATCGACCGTCCTATCCGCCCTCTGTTCCCAGAAGGTTTCCTGAACGAAGTTCAGGTAATCCCAACCGTAATGGCCTCTGAAAAAGGTGTTGATCCAGACATCTGCGCCATGATCGCTGTCTCTGCGGCGCTGGCGGTGTCTGGTGTACCTTTCAATGGTCCTATCGGTGCAGCCCGCGTTGGTTTCACTGACGAAGACGGCTACATGCTGAACCCAACCGATGCACAGCTGGAAGAGTCTCTGCTGGACATGGTTGTGGCTGGTACGAAAGACGCGGTTCTGATGGTTGAATCAGAAGCTGACGAACTGACCGAAGACGAAATGCTGGGTGCGGTTCTGTTCGCGCACAAGTCTTTCCAGAGCGCCATCACTGCCATCAGCGAGTGGACAGCTGAGCTGGGTGTTGAGCGTTGGGACTGGACTGCTGAAGCCCGTAACGAAGCTCTGTACAACGCCGTTAAAGAAGAAGCGGCAGCGGGCATTGGCGAGGCTTACACCATCTCTGACAAGATGGCTCGTTACGCTAAGCTGGACGAAGTTAAAGCAGCAGCCGTTGAAAAACTGGCAGCCGCTGAAGGCGAAGAAGGCTTCAGCGCTGACGAAATCGCCGAAATGGTTGGCGAGCTGAAGTACGAAGTGGTTCGTAACCGCGTAATCGAAGGTCAGCCACGTATCGACGGTCGTGACAACGACACGGTACGTCCACTGACTATCGAGACTGGTGTTCTGGCAACCACTCACGGTTCAGCCATCTTCACCCGTGGTGAAACTCAGGCCATCGTTGCAACTACGCTGGGTTCTGGTCGCGATGCACAGATGATCGACTTCCTGCACGGTACTCAGACGGATCCGTTCCTGTTCCACTACAACTTCCCTCCATTCTCCGTAGGTGAAGCTGGCCGTATGGGTTCTCCAGGTCGTCGTGAGATTGGTCACGGTCGTCTGGCCCGTCGTGGTGTGCAGGCGATGATGCCGACTCAGGACGAATTCCCATACACCATCCGTGTGGTGTCTGAGATCACTGAATCGAACGGTTCATCTTCTATGGCGTCTGTATGTGGTGCCTCTCTGGCTCTGATGGACGCCGGTGTACCGATCAAAGCGCCTGTAGCTGGTATTGCGATGGGACTGGTTAAAGAAGGCGAACAGTTTGCCGTTCTGACCGACATTCTGGGTGACGAAGATCACCTGGGTGACATGGACTTTAAAGTTGCGGGTACTGACGAAGGTATCACTGCACTGCAGATGGATATCAAGATCGAAGGTATCACTGAGCAGATCATGGAAATCGCTCTGGAAAAAGCGAAGGCTGCACGCCTGAGCATCCTGAACGACATGAACAAGGTCATTGCTGAGCCACGTACTGAACTGTCTGAAAACGCACCGACCATGTCTAACATGAAGATCGCTGCTGACAAGATCCGTGACGTGATCGGTAAAGGTGGTGCAACCATCCGTGATATCACCGAGAAGACAGGTGCATCTGTCGATATTAACGACGACGGCGAAATTAAGATCTTCGCGACGGACAAAGCCAGCGCCGATGCTGCCGTTAAGATGATCGAAGGCATTACTGCTGACATCGAAGTCGGCGTGACCTACGAAGGTAAAGTCAGCAAAATCGTTGATTTCGGTGCTTTCATTACGGTACTGCCAGGCAAAGACGGTCTGCTGCACATCTCTCAGATCAGCGAAGAGCGTGTTGAAAACGTCTCTGACTACCTGAGCGAAGGCCAGATGGTTAAGGTTCACGTCATGGACGTTGATCCGAAAGGTCGCGTTAAGCTGACCATG
>JAYYHP010000148.1:0-15497 GCA_036148335.1 Pseudomonadota bacterium | reverse complement strand
TTACACGCTCTACTTCACCACCGAAGTCGGCGTGTCCAGGGGTGTCAACGATGTTGATGCGGTAGTCGTTCCATTTAATGGCGGTGTTTTTCGCCAGAATGGTAATGCCGCGCTCTTTCTCCTGATCGTTGGAGTCCATGACGCGCTCGCCGCCCTGGTTGCGGTCCAGGGTGCCAGATTGCTCGAGCAGCTTGTCTACCAGGGTGGTTTTACCATGGTCAACGTGAGCAATAATGGCGATATTTCTGAGATTCTCGATCACAACAGTAGCCTTCAGAGTTGTGAGCGCCTGGGGCTCTGCGCAGCAGAATCAGGTGCCGGTTAAAAATTGAGCGCGGAGTATACCTGAAACCCCGTTGAGCCGTGATGAAAATTGCATGGTTAGTCTAAGTTTTTACACGTGAATGATGCCAATTCTGCCTTGGCCTGAATTGGCCCCATAATGCTGCGAAGATCGTATACGAATGGTGCATGATGAACCTATAATGTGCGGGCTTACGATTGCTCCCCCAGAACTTCTGGCTTTTGCGCACTATTTTGGTTCGTTTGTCGGGTTCTGTGGTCACAATTGGTGCGTTTGTGTGTTTTTAGTCCATCGCGACCCCAGATTTCATCAGGGTTTGCGAGATGGTCGGAATGGCACATAACTTGCTCTAACAGTGAGCATGGACACCGGGGTGGTCCCCCGACCTTTATTGAACCAGCATCTGGAGAAAAACAATGTCAGAGAACACTCTGAACCTGATCAAAGAGAATGAAGTGACGTGGGTAGACCTGCGTTTCACTGACACCAAAGGTAAAGAACAGCACGTTACTATCCCGGCTTCTTACGTTGACGAAGAGTTCTTCGAAAACGGCCAGATGTTCGATGGTTCTTCTATCGCTGGTTGGAAGGGCATTAACGAATCTGACATGATCCTGATGCCAGACGATTCCACTGCATTCATGGACCCGTTCACCGAAGACGCCACTCTGATCCTGCGTTGTGACATCATCGAGCCTTCAACTATGCAAGGTTACGAGCGTGACCCACGTTCTGTTGCTAAGCGCGCTGAAGCTTACCTGCAGTCTACTGGTCTGGGTGACACTGCATTCTTCGGTCCAGAGCCAGAATTCTTCATCTTTGATGATGTGCGCTGGGGTCAGACCATGCAGGGCAGCTTCTACAAGATCAACTCTGACGAAGGTGCATGGGCGACTGAAACCGTCACTGAAGGCGGTAACCTGGGTCACCGTCCACGTGTGAAAGGCGGTTACTTCCCAGTACCACCAGTAGACAGCCTGCACGACATCCGTGCTGCTATGTGTAACACCCTGATGGCTGTTGGTCAGGACGTTGAAGTACACCACCACGAAGTGGCAAACGCGGGTCAGAACGAAATCGGCGTTAAGTTCAACACTCTGGTTAAGAAAGCGGACGAAGTTCAGATCCTGAAGTACGTTGTTCACAACGTTGCAGCGGCTTACGGCAAAACGGCTACCTTCATGCCTAAGCCAGTGGTTGGTGATAACGGTTCTGGTATGCACGTTCACCAGTCTTTCTGGAAAGACGGCGAGAACATGTTCGCGGGTGACGGCTATGCTGGTCTGTCTGAAACTGCTCTGTTCTACATCGGCGGTATCATCAAGCACGCTAAAGCACTGAACGCTTTCACCAACCCGTCTACTAACTCTTACAAGCGTCTGATCCCAGGCTTTGAAGCTCCAGTGATGCTGGCATACTCTGCCCGTAACCGTTCTGCTTCTATCCGTATTCCTTACGTTGCGTCTCCTAAAGGCAAGCGTATCGAAGCTCGCTTCCCGGATCCTACTGCTAACCCATACCTGGCATTCGCAGCCATGCTGATGGCTGGCCTGGACGGTGTTAAGAACAAACTGCACCCTGGCGATGCAGCTGACAAAGACCTGTACGACCTGCCAGCTGAAGAAGCTGCTCAGATCCCTCAGGTTTGTGGCTCACTGCGTGAAGCACTGGAAAGCCTGCAGGCTGACAAAGACTTCCTGACTGCCGGTGGCGTATTCACCGAAGACATGATCGAAGCTTACATCGATCTGAAGATGGAAGAAGTACACCGTGTTGAGCACACTACTCACCCAGTAGAGTTCGACCTGTACTACTCTGTTTAATCTTCGGATTAGCTGAGTTGAAAGAGGGTCGCTTCGGCGGCCCTTTTTTGTGCCTGAACGAGATACCGTCGCTGAAGGATCCAGGGTGCTCATGAGCACAACTCTTAACCAGGTCCAGTAGAGTTCGACATGTACTACTCTGTGTAAGATAAGCTAGCTGCGTTGCTGCAGCGTTGTTGGATCTCAGTTCAGAATGCTCATGTACGATTTGTACACTCCGCTTCTTCACTGAGATCCGCCTGGCTACAACTGCCTCGCAAACGCTTATCGCGCAGTAGAGAAAAGGTCGCTTCGGCGGCCTTTTTTTGTGCCTGTGTCAAATACGATTTCGTGACAATTTGTAGGGGGGCTTATCTCTGGCCGAAATACCTCCGATGCGGCATGCTCACTTAGCTGCCCTTAATGTACCTCCCTGAAAGCGATATGATATTGAGGTTTTATATTTCAGGGACGGATCAATGAAACTGTTAATTACCCTTCTTGCTGCAGGGGCTGCCTTCTGGTTCTACACAAACGGTGGGCTTCCCGGTATGACCAGTGGCGTCTTTTTGCCTGATGGCTCCCCCGGTGTTTCACTCGTAACCTCCGATCAGTGTGGCAGTGGTTGTGACAAGGCCCGTCAGTTCCTACATGGTCGTGGCATTGCCTTTACTGAGATCAACGCTTCACAAGACCCCGAGGGTTGGAAGGCGTTGGGGAAACCCCGAAAATTGCCGTTTCTCGCCACAGGCCATGAACAGACAGCGGGTTTCAATCCAGGCTTTTTCAGCTCGGCACTGGGGTCCTCTCTTGGAATGAGTGGGCTGTCGGCTGAGGAGCAGCGAATCTACGCAAAACATTTTGACGCTGCAGGTGAGCCCAAAGTGGTGCTGTACGGTACTGACTGGTGTGGCTATTGCAATCGCCTGCGCAAGAACCTGGAAAGCGAAGGCGTCAGCTACGACTACCGCAATATGGAAAAGCCTTCGAAGCAGACCTGGCTAATGGAGACCATGGGTATTTATGGCTATCCAGTAGTCTATGTGGGCTACGAGCGAGTGAAAAAGCCAGACTTTGACGGTGTTATGAATACCCTCAAGTAAGGCGACATCACTTCTCAAAACTGGATAATGGCGCACAGATACTCTTTCCCGGTGCGCCACCATGCAAATCAAGGTCAACTTCCTCGACAATCTCCGTCTTGAAGCCAAGTTTGATGACTTTACCGTCATTGCCGATCAGCCTATCCGATACAAAGGCGATGGTTCGGCGCCGGGACCATTCGATTATTTCTTAGCGTCCTCCGCGCTGTGTGCGGCTTACTTCGTTAAGGTGTATTGCAACGCCCGCGACATCCCAACCGATAACATTCGTTTATCGCAGAACAATATTGTTGACCCTGAGAACCGCTATAACCAGATTTTTAAAATCGACGTGGAGCTGCCGGACGACATCTCGGAAAAAGATCGTACGGGTATCATTCGCTCCATTGATCGCTGTACCGTAAAAAAGGTCGTACAGACCGGCCCTGATTTTCAGATCAATGTGGTTGAGAATCTGGACGATGACGCGCAAGCACTGTTGGCGATTCCGGAGGCCGACGGCGAAGGTACGCATATCCTGGGTAAGGACCTGCCACTGGAGCGCACCATTGCCAACATGACTGAGTTATTGGCGGGCTTGGGCATGCGTATCGAGGTGACCTCCTGGCGCAACATCGTGCCAAATGTCTGGTCGTTGAATATTCGCGATGCCGATTCGCAGATGTGCTTTACCAACGGCAAAGGCGCGACCAAAAATGCAGCGCTGGCCTCGGCGTTGGGTGAATTTATGGAGCGCCTGAACTGTAATTTCTTCTACAACGATCAGTACTTTGGCGAAGAAATCGCGCAGGCAGAGTTCGTTCATTACCCCAACGAAAAATGGTTTCAGCCGGGTCCCGATGGCGCCATGCCTGCCGGCTTATTAGACGACTACTGTCTTGACATCTACAACCCAGACGGCGAGTTGCTGGCCACTCACTTGTACGACACCAATTCTGGCAATGTGGAACGAGGTATCTGTTCGTTACCGTACGAGCGCGTGTCGGACGGCGAGACGGTGTACTTCCCCTCCAACATCATCGAAAACCTGTATCTCAGCAATGGCATGAGTGCCGGCAATACCTTGGTTGAAGCTCAGGTGCAGTGCTTATCTGAGATATTCGAACGTGCGGTGAAACGTGAAATTCTGGAGCAGGAATTGGCTCTGCCGGACGTGCCCATGTCGGTATTGGAAAAGTACCCTCATATTCTTGAAGGCATTCGCGGCCTCGAAGCGCAGGGCTATCCGGTACTGGTGAAAGACGCCTCGCTTGGTGGGCAATTTCCAGTCATGAGTGTGACGCTGATGAACCCGCGCACCGGCGGTATTTATGCCTCGTTTGGGGCGCACCCAAGTTTTGAAGTGGCGCTGGAACGCAGCCTCACGGAGCTGATGCAAGGGCGCAGTTTTGAAGGACTGAATGACCTGCCGGGGCCAACGTTTGAGTCGTTGGCGGTCACCGAACCGAATAACTTTGTCGAGCACTTTATTGATTCGACGGGCGTCGTCTCCTGGCGTTTCTTCAGCAGTGATGCTGCTTATGAGTTTGTCGAGTGGGATTTCACCGAAGGCGGTACACGCTCAACCGAACAAGAAGCCGACGCCTTGTTTGCGATTCTCAGCGACCTGGGCAAAGAAGCCTACATGGCCACGTACGATGAGCTTGGTGTTCCGGCGTGTCGTATTTTAGTGCCCGATTATTCTGAGATTTATCCCATCGAGGATTTGATCTGGGATAACACCAACAAAGCCCTGTATTTCCGTGAAGATATTCTCAATCTGCACCGTCTGGATAACGATGCGCTGACGGATTTAATCGAACGTCTAGAAGACAGCGAACTCGATAATTACACCGATATCATCACCTTAATCGGCGTCGAGTTTGATGAAAATACCGTCTGGGGTCAGCTCACTGTTCTGGAGCTGAAATTGTTGGGGTATCTGGCGCTGCAAGAATTTGATGCGGCAAAAGAATGTGTGGAAACCCTGCTGCAATACAACGACAACACGGTCGAGCGAGGCTTGTTCTTCCAGGCGCTGAACTGCGTGTTGGAAGTCGAATGCGACGATGAACTGCACATCGACCACTACGAACAGAATTTCCGCCGTATGTTCGGCGATGAGCGAATGGACGCCGCGCTGGGATCATTGGACGGCCGCGTGCGTTTTTATGGCCTCACCGAAACCGACATGGCGCTTACCGGATTGGATAAGCACCAGCGTTTGATTGCCAGTTATAAAAAGCTGCATGCTGCGCGAGCGACGGCCCGCTAATCAGGGTTTATACTGCAGTCGTTGATATTAATAAGGCCCCTCATGAACTGGAATCGCGACGCACTTATTCAAGAGTTACCCGAATTCGACTGGACGTTGCCAGACGCTGCGCCGGGGCCTCAGTTGCAGGCGTACAGTCAGCACTATGGGCTTAACTTTGAAGAGACGACTCAGGCTCTGACTCATCAGGCCGGGCTGACGGATCTGGGCGGTTACCGCCTCGCGGTGCAGCGTTGGATGTGCCCGAATGCGCGTGGTACGGCGATCATTGTGCACGGCTATTACGATCACCTGGGTTTGTATGGCTCGTTGATTGATTTTTGTCTGCGCGAGCAACTGAATGTGGTGGCCTTTGATTTGCCGGGGCACGGACTGTCCAGCGGTGAGCAAGCGAGTATTTCCAGTTTTCAGGAATACGATGCCGTTCTGGCGGCGCTGACGGAACAGGTACAGGCCAATATGTCAGGTCCATTTGTGGCGTTTGGCCAGAGTACTGGCGGCGCCATCCTCATTAATTACTTGCTGACGCGCTCATTGAGTAAGGCGACCTCGCCTTTTGCTGACGTTGTTCTTCTAGCACCGTTGGTACGCCCAGTCGGTTGGCGTAAAGGCCTGTGGATGCAGCCCGTGGTGCGGTTATTTACTAAGCGCATGAAACGTCATCATGGGGATTCGTCATCCGACCTCGATTTTCTTAATTTTGTCCGCACTCAAGACCCACTGCAGTCGTTAACGTTAAGTGTGCGCTGGGTTGGCGCTTTGATGCGGTGGATGCGTTGGATCGAGCAGCACGCACCGGTGTCGGCACCGGTATTTGTCGTGCAGGGCGATCAGGATGGCACGGTCGACTGGCGTTACAACATGAAGATCATTGCTGAGAAATTCCCCGAGCGGCAGTTGTTCGTACTCAATGACGGACGGCACCATCTGGTGAACGAGTCATTGGATAAACGCGCGGATATGTACGCGGCTATTGGTGAGCGCCTGAAGCAGACGCTGACTGCGGATTAAATAGTTTGTGTGTACCAGGCGCCGGGTGTGCGTAGCGTGGATGCTGCGCCCCTGATCAGAGTCACTCCAACTTAAGAATATATCCCCATTCTTCTTCACTGACTGGCTGCACCGACAAGCGTCCACGGTTAAGTAATACCATCTCTGCCAGTGCATCATGCTGGCGCAACTCTTTCAGGGTAATGACCCGCTTTAAGGCACGATCGGCTGCGACACGAATAGTGATCCAGCGTGGATTGTCTGGTGATGATTTTGGATCAAAATAGGCCGATTGCGGATCCAGGGAACTCGGGTCGATGATACCAGTCTCAGTGACCGTGCAGATACCGGCGATGCCGGGCTCTTTACAGCTGGAATGGTAGAAAAACGCCTGATCAGCCACAGAAACTTCATCTCGTAAGAGATTACGGGCTTGATAATTGCGCACGCCATCCCATACTGTGCTCGATTTTGGTGCCTGCTCAAGATGTGTATACGAGTAGGTGTCCGGCTCGGACTTAAGTAGCCAGTAATTCATGGTCAGGTCCCGGTTTGGCCTCGTGTTTGCTAACTCTGAGTCGTAAATTGTCAGTCGCATTGCGCCAGTGTATGCTCTTGGCCAGTTAGGCCGGAATGCATTCTCACCGGACAGACGCCCTGCATCGTGCAATGACATTATAAGACGACACGTTCCGACAAGTTCCTGCAAGTTTCAAGGGCGCGGTCTGATGGAGCGGTCGGCACATAAATTGGCTACAGAATAATTAAGAGTGTCTCAGGTTGGCATTAGGCTAACGCGGCTCGGCCGTTACTACTAAACGTCGAATCGTAAAAGACACCAAACAATACGAGCGGTGCGTCAGAGCACTGCCATTGCAGTGTTTACTATTGGGAATGTTCGCTTCATGAGAAAGCCAGATGTACTTATTTTTCTCACTTTGATGGTTATCGTCGGCACCGCTGTGACCAGCATCGCCGCCGAAGAGCGCCGTGAGCCAACCGTGTTGGCTTCGGAATCCAGCATTCGCTGACCGTCGTCCGATTCAGCTTTGCTGCTGATGTCATGCCGGCGGTATCTTATAGCGGCTTATTGGTAACGGCTCATTGATACCGATGTTTGATGTCGGTGTCTTGTGTCCGCGTCTTGCGTCGGTATTGTTCGGGGGTTGTTCTGGTCATGCTGAATCATCGAACGGCTGGCAGGGCAAGCCGTTCGGGAGAGGGCCAGGCGAATCAGGCGAGTCGGGTGAGGTGTCGCTCGGTCGCGATCATCCGCAACGGAATGTCCCACGATTCTGCCGGCAGCAATCGCACCTGCTGAAATTCAAACGCACAGCCAATCAGTGTGGGCTTGTGTCCTTCGCGGCTCATAAACGCCAGCGTACGGTCGTAATAGCCTCCGCCCATTCCTAACCGATTTCCGCGTTCATCAAAGGCCACTAAAGGCAGCCCGATGGCGCCAATGAACTTCGGCGATACGCGCTGACCTTTGGCGAAGTCTGGTTCGGCAATGCCGTAGCGGTTACGACGCATTGGCGTCGAGGGGGTATAGCGCATAAAGCTCAGGTGCCCTTTACGCAGCGGGTGCAGGACCGGCAGATACACTTCGCATTTTCTTGACCACAGATCTTCGATCACATGGTGTGGGTCAATCTCACCGTCGTTGCTCAGGTACAGGGCGACCCGGCGGCGGCTAAGAAAACGTGGGCTCTGGTTGAGCGTACATTTGAGGCCGTGCGCGGCCGCGCGACGCTGCGCTGGTGAAACAGCACGACGTTTCTTACGAATCAGTTTGCGGAGTTCTTGCTTGTTCACGAGGGGATCCTTGAAAACTCCCTGAGCGCCTGAGTGTCGGATAAAGCCCTTGAACCCTATGGTTCAAGGTGGGGGGTTCGGTCATTGAATTAGGCTTTCCGGTCATGCCGGACCTGCTCACAGCAACGAGAGAAACCCTCCGGGGTAATAAGCATCGGCTCGAGGTCTTTACCGACTGGCACTCCAGGGAGCGGTTTTTAGTATAGCAAAGCGTTGCTTGGGGATGTCACGAAAAAAGCGCGAAAGGTGGGAAATAACTCACAGCTCGAGCTGTGAGTCTTCGTCCAGCAGGCCGTCGATGCGCTTATTCAGGCGCTCCAGATCGGCGTTGATCTGAGTGTTGCCAGCTTCGCTTTCCAGCATCTGGTGGGTGATGTTCAGCGCTGCAATGACGGCAATGCGGTCCGCACCCAGTACTTTGCCTGCTCGGGAGCTGGCCTGGCGGATTTCCTGCATTTTTTCATCGAGGTAACGCGCCGATCTGCGCAGTTCTTCTTCGGCGCCTTCCGGGCAATTGACGCGGTATTCGCGGTCCATGATGGTCAGTGCCAGGATTTTTGGGGAGTTAGCCACTGTTTCGCTCCAGAATCTGCAAACGGGAGATCATTTCGCTAACCTTGCGGCGAGCAACTTCGTTCTGCTGTGTCAGCTTGGCACGCTCAGCCTGCCATGAGGCCTCGGCGTTGCGCATGGTTTTCAGCTGGTCGCGCAGGTCTTCGTGAACATCGATGAGTTTCTCGATCTTCTGCAGCAGGGATTGAATCTCGGCCTCTTGCATTGCGGTCCGTCACCTTGTTGGTCGATAGGCTGGGATACTATAAGAGCCACGCCGCCTGCGGGTCAATGGAACTGGCACGCATTCCGTGGCACGAGCGCCCCGTGATGGTGGTAGAATTAGTCAATTACTGGCATCTGAGGTCGACATGGCGATTCATTACCCCACATTGGCAGATCAATGGGACGACGATAACTGTTTTCAAACCCCTTCCGCATTGCATGGTTGGTTGACGGGGTATCTGGCCACTGGGGGCCGCCTGACACCGGAGCAGTGGCTGCAGGAAGCCGCCGATTATCTCGAAATTGATGCCATCACCGATGGCCTGCGCCCACTGCTGACGACCTTCTATGCCGATACCGAAGCCGCGCTGCGTGCTGAAGACATGGCCTATGGAGTCTTGCTTCCTGACGACGAAGAAGCCGATATCGACGAGCAGGTCGAATGTTTGGCCCAATGGTCGAAAGGTTTCCTCGATGGCTTTGGCGCATCAGGCCGTGTCGCCGGACGCCCTGATAAAGATGTGATTGAAGTGTTGGGCGATCTCGATGCCTTTTCACAAGTGTCGCTGGAAGACGCCGATCGCAATGACCCAGAAAACGCTCAACTACTCAATGAACTGGCCGAGCACGCCCGCGTTGCGGCGCTGACCATCTTCTACGCATTCAATGCGCCCACCAAACCGACTGGTGGTGACACTACTCTGCACTGAGGTTGCGAATGATCCGACTCGATTCCGCCGAATACCCAAAGCGCCGTCAGGCGCTGATGGAAAAAATGAGCCCGAACAGCATTGCGATTCTGGCGTCTGCTCCGGTCACGGTGCGCAACCGCGATGTTGAGCATCCTTTCCGACAGGACAGCGATTTTTATTACCTGAGCGGATTCGATGAAGAGCATTCGGTGCTGGTGCTGATCCCGGGCCGTGAGCACGGCGAGTACGTGCTTTTCTGTCAGGAGAAAATCAAAGAGCAGGAAATCTGGACTGGCCGCCGCGTTGGTCCCGAAGCTGCGCCTGAGACTCTGGGCTGCGACGATGCCTTTCCGATCACGGACATCGACGACATCCTGCCGGGCCTGATTGAAGGCAAAGACCGTATCTACGCCAATCTGGGCACCAGCCCGGAATTTGATCAGAAGCTCATGCAGTGGGTGAACCACATTAAAACCCAGGTGCGCAGTGGCGCGACACCGCCACACGAGTTCAGCGCGCTGGACCATTTGCTGCACGAGTTGCGTCTGGTGAAATCACCGGCTGAAATTGAGGTGATGCGCCACGCGGCTGAAATCAGCGCCGAGGCGCACACGCGTGCCATGCAGATCGTACGTCCGGGCATGCGTGAGTATCAGCTTGAGGCGGACATCATGCAGATTTTCATGGCCGCGGGCAGTCGCTGGCCTGCTTACCCGTCCATTGTTGGCGCGGGTGATAATGGCTGCATTCTGCATTACACGCGCAACGACGATGAGATCAAAGACGGCGATCTGGTATTGATCGACGCCGGGTGCGAACTGGATTACTACGCCTCCGACATTACCCGAACCTTCCCCGCCAACGGCACATTCAGTGAGCCACAACGCAAACTGTATCAATTGGTGTTGGACGCTCAGGTGGCCGCGATTGCTGCGACCAAAGCTGGCAATCACTGGAATCAGCCACACGAAGCAGCGGTACAGGTACTGACAGAAGGTCTGGTGGAACTGGGGCTGTTAGAGGGTGAGGTTGAAGAACTGATCGAATCTCAGGCCTATCGTCAGTTCTACATGCACAAGACCGGGCACTGGCTCGGCATGGATGTTCATGATGTGGGTGAATATCGCGTTGATGGCGAGTGGCGCACGTTAGCACCGGGCATGGTGCTGACCATTGAGCCGGGTTTATATGTGGCGCCGGACGACGACAGTGTCGATGAACAGTGGCGCGGCATTGGTATTCGTATCGAAGACGACGTGGTCGTGACCGAAGATGGCTGCGACATCCTGACGAAGGACGTCGTCAAAGAAATTGCAGATATCGAAGCGTTAATGAGTGCTTGAGGTGAAATCCCAGCGATGACGACAGAGACGAACACCGAGACTTTAACGACAGACATCACGATCATTGGTGCCGGTATGGCGGGCGCCAGCATGGTACACATGTTGAAACCCGCATTAGACGCCGGCCTGACGATCACCCTGATCGATCGTCAGCCTCTTAAGGCTATGAGTGAAGCGGGTGCAGTAGCTGATACTGAACTCCCGCCTTCTTTCGATGGGCGTGCCACAGCACTGTCCTGGGGAACGCGTCAGATGCTCCATACGATGGGGCTCTGGTCGGACATTGCGCGGCACGTCTGCGCCATTGATCGCATTCATGTCAGCGACGAAGGCAACCCCGGGCAAACGCAACTGACCGCGGGCGAACAGGACGTCGAGGCGCTGGGCTACATCGTTGAAAATCGCCGCCTCGGACAAGTGTTGTTGAGTGGCATGGAAGGCCTCAGCGGACTACGTATGCTGGCGCCGTGCTCCGCCGAGAAAGTCACCATGACACCGACCGGCGCCCGTTTGGAGCTGGACAGCGGAGCGTCGTTAGAGACCGGCTTGCTGATTATTGCTGACGGCGGTCGTTCACCATTGCCACGACAGCTTGGGATTGTGCACCAGCGCAAAGAGTACAACGCGCATGCCCTAGTGACGCAGGTACGCTGTGACCAACCCCATGGCCACTGCGCTTACGAGCGTTTCAGCAGTGATGGTCCAATCGCCTTCTTACCCTTGAATACCCACGATTTTGCCGTTGCCTGGACCATCAACAACGACACGCTGGGTGACATCATGGCGCTGTCCGATGCTGATCTGATTGCTCGACTGCAGCCACGTATTGGTTACCGGGTAGGGCGGATTCTGGAAGTAGGTGAGCGTCAGACGTATCCACTCGCTCTGGTAAAAGCTTCCGAGCAAGTGCGTCGTTCTCTGGTGTTGCTGGGCAACACCGCACACAGCATTCACCCGGTGGCTGGCCAAGGCTTTAATCTGGCGTTCCGCGATGCCGCGGCGGTGGCGCAGCACATCAATGCGGCGGCTCGACAAGATCAGCCTATCGGTGATCTCGCGTTATTGCAGCGTTACGCCGCGCAGCAGGCGAATGATCAGCGCAATACGGTGGTGGCGAGTGATGTTCTGCCGAGCATGTTCTGTAGTGATCTGACGGCGGTGGCGGTGATTCGAGACCTGGGGCTGGCGGGCATGGCGGCGGCACCGACCGTGCGTCGTCTGTTTGCGCGCCACGCGATGGGATTGGGCCATACGGCGGCGAAACTGGGATAACGAGGTAGCAATGAAGTCTTACGATATCGCGATAGTAGGTGCAGGGCTGGTCGGTCAGGCAATTGCGGCAGCTTTGATCGGCGGCAAGACGAACTTGCCCGATTTGAAAGTCGCGCTGATTGATCCCGCCGAGGTAGTTGCACCAGCGATGCCTGAAAAGGTCGATGAATACGACCTGCGCGTCAGTGCCTTAACGGCAAAAACTCAGGCGTTTCTGAGCCGTTTGGGGGCGTGGCAACAACTCCCTGAGGCCGTGCGCAAGGGCTATACCTCGATGCACGTCTGGGATGCTGACGGAACCGGTTCGGTGACCTTCAATGCCGCAGATTTACATGTCCCAGCACTGGGGCACATCGTTGAGAATAACCAGACCCTGTGGGCGCTACAGCAGGTGACGGCGCAGGCCGGTAACATCGATATGGTACGGGGTGCCGTCCAGAGTTTTGATAATCCAGACGCGCAGGGGTACGTTCCGGTGACGCTGAATACCGGTGAGCAGCTGCAGGCGCGTTTGCTGGTGGGCGCTGACGGTGCTTTATCTAACGTGCGTCAGATGAGCGGTATCGCTACGCGTGAGTGGGATTACGAGCACCGCGCGATCGTGGCGACTGTGCGAACCGAACGAAGTGTGGCAGACACCGCGTGGCAACGTTTTCGCCCAGAAGGGCCGCTGGCCTTTTTGCCGGTGCACTCGGACGATCATCTGGCGTCCATCGTCTGGTCGACCGTCCCTGAAGAAGCCGATGCCTTGTTGGCCCTGGACGACGAGGCGTTTATGCAGGCACTGACGACGGCGTTCGAGGGGCGCTTGGGGCAGATCACTGAAGTGTCGCCACGACAGCACTTCCCACTGCGTCAGCGTCATGCCAAACGTTACTACGAGGCCGGTGTGGTGGTCGCGGGTGACGCGGCGCATACCATCCATCCGCTTGCCGGACAGGGGGTGAATCTTGGATTTAAAGATGCCGAAGTGCTGGCGGAAGAGATCCTGAGAGGCGTGAGCAAAGGTCTGTCTCCGGGCAGCGATGCGGTGCTGGGGCGATATCAACGTCGACGTCAGGCCGATAACCTGGCCACCATGGCGGCGATGGAAGGCTTTAAGCGACTGTTTGCGTCAGACCAGCCTCTGGTGCGCTTGATACGCAACGAGGGAATGCGCCTGTTCGATAAAATGATGCCGGTAAAACAGCATGTCGTTATGAAAGCGATGGGCTTGCAGTAAGCTTTTCGTGGCGCTTCAGTAATTCTGGGCGCCCACGCCGCTCTCCGCGTAAGCCAGGGTAAGCTGTTCTACATCGTACTCGCCGAGACCGAGGTGAGCCAGAATCTCACTTCCTGATGCTTGCCATTCAAGGTCTTCGTCTTGCTGGCCGAGAATTCGGTAATTTCCGCAGATATGTTCCGCGAGCTTGAGAATGCCCAGCAGTGTTTTACGCTCATCGTCGCTCGTATTTTCCGGGCGGAAGTAGTGAGTGGCATCACTGAGTTCGCTGCGGATGGCGAGACCATTGATGACGTTGATCACGCTATCGATCCCGATCAGGTTGACCGCATGCTCGACTGACGTGCTTGGCGCACTGAGATTGTAGGCTGCCGAGTTAACTACCTTAAGGATGGCACCGGTAAGGCCGACATCCTGGCTGATCAGCTTTGCGATACTGCGCGGGTCCGGGTCGGGGCACATCTGCTCCATTTGCAGATCAACCAACACCTGCGGCTGCGGTGGCACGCGGATGCCCTGCATGATGTCGCTTATCTGCTGATCTGTAAGAGGTTGCGCCATGGCTGCCTGCCGAAATCGGGACCGAAGAGTAGTGAACTAAGTTTAGTCAGAACTCAGCAGAGGTGTTTGTTATTTTGTAATCAATGTGCACCTGTGCGTATCTCCTGAGCAATGTATCAACAGCATTGATACTTCGCCGGGCAGGTTGTCGCACTTATTGGTGCAGCTGCCTCAGATCCGAAACTTAGACGTTGAATCCTGCAGATGTCCGGCTGCACCTTGTAGGTTGTCCGCAAGGCGTGCAAGTTCAGCAAACGATTGCTGAATCTCGCTGACAGTGTCGTTCATTGCACTGATGCTTGTGTGCGTATCTCTCACGACCGCTGTCTGCTCTTCGGTCGCCGCAGCAATGGTCAACCCCATCGAACTCACACTTTCTACGCGGCTCTTGATCTGCGAAATATGTTTACCTGTCTGCTCGGCATTCTGCTCGTTCTGCTCCGATTGTGTTTTCGCCAATGTCATCGACTGTACTGTCTCGTTGGCAGCGGACTCCAGGCGGTCAAGGACGTCGCGGATCTCCGTCGTCGCAGAGGCTGTTCTTGAGGCGAGTGCCCGTACCTCGTCAGCTACCACTGCAAAGCCACGCCCTTGTTCGCCTGCACGTGCGGCTTCGATCGCAGCATTAAGTGCCAGCAGGTTTGTTTGCTCGGCAATGGCAGAGATTACATCAAGAATCGTCGATACATCGCCGGTGTCGCGTACCAGTCGTTCCACTCTCTCAGAAGCTTCCAGTATCTGCGAGTTAAGTTCGCGTGAATTGTTGATGGTTGACTCGACGATCTTAAGGCTTTCGGCAGACTCGTCCCGGGTCTCCTGCATCACGCCACTGGCTTCGCTGGCAGACTGACTGACCTCCTCAATCGATTTCGCCATTTCATTCATAGCATAGGTCGCCTCGGAAGCCTTATGGCTCATATTTTCGGTGACTGAGCGGACGTGGTTTGTACTGCCACTCATGGCGTTTGCGGCGTCTCCCACCTCTGGAGCAACTTCTTTAACCTTACGGATAATCTCATTGAGACGGTCCATAAAAGCGTTGAAGTTACGTGTCATGACACCCAGTTCGTCAGCGGTTTCTACTTTCAGGCGGGTATTCAGGTCACCGCTCCCATCGGCCAGATCGGCCAGAGAGTTCTTCATTGAATTAACCGTGTTACTGAACAGGCGGCCAATATAGAAAATCAGCATGCGGAGCAAACTCACAAAAGCGACATTGGTCACTGTCACCATGTTCAGGGTGCGAGAGCTGCTCGACAGGGCTCCGTCGATCGCCGAGGAGAATTGCGTATCAACGTTCGCTTTGTGCTGCTTCAACAGCGCATTGGTCTCGCTGAGGAGGTCAGATTTCTTAGCGCCCAG
>JAYYHP010000147.1:0-4774 GCA_036148335.1 Pseudomonadota bacterium | reverse complement strand
AGCGCGTCGCTCGCCGTGCCCGTCGCAACAGGGCTCTCGGCGACACTGTCGGTATGAGCCGACGCAACCTCATCGTCACGGGTCTGGGTGTCTTGCGCCGGCTGAGTCGGCTCCTGGGTTTTCTTCTTGCGTTTAAAAAAGTCGAACATCCGGCGTCTCAGAAGTTTATCGTCACGGGATTGGGCGCGTCGGCGCAGATGGGGTGCTATCCTAACATTAACCGTTGTTTACAGGGAGTTCTCCGTCGATGTTCCACGGATTCAGCCGCACCAGCCTGATCGCCATCATTCTCGGCTGCCTGCTGACGATTGTTTTACTGAACACCCCTCAGAATCCCGACGAAGACACCCCGCTCGAACCACTCAAGGTCGCGCCCCTCAGTGATACCGGCTGGAGTCGCTACGACAGTCGCGAAGGCATCCCGGTAGCCATGCAGAGCCGTGCTGGGCCAACACTGGAAATCCGCGTACACCAACAGGCACCAGCTGACCTGATTACCTTAAGCGTGCCGCTGGCGAGCGACGCGGCCGTTGACTCCCAAAGCACAGAAGCCACGAGTACGTCCTGGGCCCTGCCGTTAAAAGCCGCGCTGGACCACTTGCAGGCCAGTGGCGCCGCTGCATCACCAAGTTCTTCATCACTTAGCCCTTCATCATCAAGCCCGCCATCATTAAGCCCTTCGGCCATCGCCTTATCCGGCCCACTCAGTCAGCCGGAAATGCAGCAGGTCAGTGCGTACCTGATTGATCGTCTGGCGCTGGTTGCGCCCAGCAGCTTAGTGCCTGATGCAAATGTGCAGCACGCGTCAGAAGCGCTTAGCCATGATATTCGCACTCCGCGCTCGCTTGCCTGCGAACAACAACATCCCGCAGGGGCCTGGTGGTATCTAGCCCCCGGACAGACGCAACCCTCAGACCTCGGCCTTGCCGCTGACCTCGGCCTTGATCAGGCCTCTGAACTTATGCCCGCTCCCAGTCGACAGACGTGGCAAACCTTCCGCCAACAGCAGACCAAAAATCTGCGTGCTCTCTGGCTTAACGACATGGCCGCCATCGACATCGCGGCGCGACTTGCCTACCATCGGCTGCCAACGGACTTTATCCGGCAGCGCTATCTGGATCTGGCACAAGCTCAACGCACTGCCCCTGCCGAATATGTCCGCTGTCTACATTCATCTGCTGTTGAGTAACGCCTGTGTCACGACAATCCAGCCAACAACTTCGCATCATTGGTGGGCAATGGCGCTCGCGTCGTCTGCGCTTTCCGGCATTGGACGGCCTTCGTCCAACCATGGACCGGGTTCGTGAAACACTGTTCAACTGGCTGCAATACGATATTGAAGGCGCACGCGTCTTAGATGCCTTTGCAGGCAGCGGTGCGTTAGGGTTTGAGGCACTGTCACGCGGTGCCAAAGAAGTGATTTTCGTCGAGAAACACGCCAAAGCGGCGCTGGCGCTCAAAGACAACCTGAAGCAGCTCAAGGCCGACAACGCACAGGTCTGGGCTGCCGATGCACTGACCTGGCTGGAGCAGAATCCCGAGCCGTATGATCTGGTGTTTCTCGACCCACCTTTCGGTCAGAACCTGCTGGCACCGGCCATGGAAAAACTGACGCTGCTGCCGGGCGCACTGGTGTACGTTGAGCACGAAGCGCGCTTGTCTCCGGTATTTCCGAGCCATTGGGACGAGCTGAAAAGCAAGTCGACGAAAGAATTCTGTTTCCGTCTGTTTGAAGTGCAGGCCGAAACCGCCAGCTAGGCCGCTAACTAAGCCGCCAACTAAACCGCAAATTAACACGCCCGGCGAGTCCGGGCGTTGTTCTCTGTGCAATGTGCGCCTCAGCCCGGCAAGCACCACACGACCCGGGCACCGTCATCGTGATTGGACAACTGCAAGCTGTCGGCACATCCATGATGCGCCAGCACCGCGCACACAAACGCCAGGCCAAATCCGGAACCACCCTCTCGTTCACTCAACGCTCGGACAGTCACTCCCTCACCGGACGTATCATCAAACGATGTGCCCTCACAGGAATACGCCGCCAGAATGGTCTGCGGAAATCCCGGTCCGTTATCCAGACACTGCCATTGCAAGGCACCGTCGGCGGTTTCTTCTACACGTATCGTCAACCGGCTAGCCCCGAGCTGCATGGCATTATTACAAAGATTACTCAGCGCCATCTGCACCAGCCCTTCGTGGTAATAGCCCTGCGATAACTCATCCACTTCAAGCTGCCATTCCACATCGGGATAGGCCGTCGTGCTGGCTTCCCTCACGGCATTGATCGTCGCGGTAGGCCAGGCATCGTCGCTGGGGTAGCGCCCAACCTGATCGAGCTGACTCAGCGCCATCCACTGCAGTGTGGTCTGATGAATACGTTGGGTCTGCGTGATCAACGCCTGAACTTTGGGGCGGTCGGCCGCCGAGACCTCAGCCAGTACCTGTGCACTCTGCCCGATCCAGGCTTGCAGCTGGTTCTTGATGTCGTGAGCCAACGCCGACGACATCAGTGCGGTTGAAAGGTGTGTGTCAGGTGACGATTTCACCCCGAAGCCTCCAATTCAGAAGAATATCGTGGCGATACCATGAGCATCAGATCCCAGCACTGCGGCGCAAGCGCTCACAGCGTTTTTTCAGGCGTTCAAAACGATCATGTCGGTCGTCCTGACGCCCGACCGAGCCTATGCGGCGCAACAAGCGGTAGCAGTCTTTAAGCTGGGCGACATCCAGCGCTTCCTGCTCAATAAAGCTCACCTTTGCCTGTACCGCATTGAGCATGACGCTGATGCCCGCCTCTTTGTAACGCACCGCGCGATCAAAGGCGGCAATGGCTTCTGGGTAGCGCCCTGCCTCGTAGTGTTTCACCCCTTCCTCATTGAGGTCGGCGGACACTTCGCGCATGTTGATGTCATTGAGCTGTTCTTCGAGTGCGGCAAAACGCTGCTGCAGGTCATCTTCGATGCCCTCATCGCGCATTTTATCCAGAGTATCCGCGGCCTTGCGTGCCTGCCCCGTACCCAGATAAACCTCGGTCATCTGTAACTTCTGCGATCCAGAGGGTTCAGGCATCCGCGCCAGTACCTGCTCCGCTTTGTTGGCACTGGAGCGCGCCTTGTCGTCGTCCGCCACTATGGTGAAGGTTTTACTCTCCGCCACGTTGGCATCAAAAATGACGCTGAGCTGCCCTGAAAATTCCTGCCGCATTTCATCCAGAGCGCGTACCGCTTTACTGCACAGCAGGCGGTTTTCTCTAGTCGCGGCCGATGACAGATTCTTTTGCGCAACCTCGACAAACTGCCGATAGGTGTCTGAGCTTTTGTAACAAGAAAAACGCCCGAGCCGCATAGCTTGCTCGAACGCCGCCTGCGCCACCGGGTAATCCTCATTGGCCAACGCTAACTGACCCAGCTCCAATTGCCTTAAGACCGCGCGCGGCGAAATCTCTACCGCCGCTTCGAGTTCTTTCTGGGCCTCGTCGGGCTCATTACGCAGTTGCAGCAGGCGCGCCAACCAGTCGTGGCATTGAACATACAGCGGGTGATCATCCAGAGTCGCTCGCAACAACTCAAACGCCTGCTCAGACTCGCCCAAATAATGGAGGCTCACCGCTTGTCCAAGGCGTGCCCACGACGCCGGGCGGCTCTCAAGTACACGATCAAATACGGCTAAGGCGTCCTGATAGCGTTTCTTGCGCAAGCACAACTTCCCCATGATGCGCGACACGGGCAGCAACAGACGCGGCTGTTCTGTCATGACTTGCTCAGACAGTTCAATGGCCCAATCGATTTCACCTTTATCGATGGCGGTATTCACTGGATGCAGCGTGGCCTTCACTAAACTCAGGCGATACAACTTATCGCGCAGCGTGCTGAGGGTATAAGGCTTGGTGATGTAGGCGTCCGGGTCGTATTCCAGCGCGCCCATGACCCGGTCGATGGCGTTCTCACCGGTAATCATCACAAACGACGACACCGCTCGCAGGCGATTGGTGTAGCGCGCTTCTTCAAGCACCTGCTGACCGTCTTTGCCTTTACCAAGGTTGTAATCAGAGAGCACCAGGTCGTAATCATTTTCCATGATCAGATCCATGGCTTCACGGCCATCGGTGGCAGAGTCCACGTCGTCGGCGTGCAGCATATCCAGCATGCTTTTCAGCGCGCTGCGGGCTTCCACATGATCATCAACAATGAGGATCTTCTGCCCCTTTAAATTTACCGTATCGCTACTCATACCCGGCCTATTGATTGCTTCATTTTGAGTGTAGCAGAGGGCTGTCAGTGCGCTTGATGTCGCCCGGGCAGAGGTGACCAAGCCGTCAACAAGGCGGCCTCTGCATTCACCTTACGGATCTTTTTGGCGTACACTGCCGCACGCAATTGAGGGTGCAACGCAAAGGTACACTGTGAAAAATCTGCTGGGCTACGTACTGATTGGGGTCATTAAACTGCTGAGTCGGGTGTCGTTGGCACGGGCTCAGGCAACCGGGCAATGGTTGGGACGACGCATGATGAAAAAGCGTACCCGCGCCAGAGAAGTCGCCCGCGTGAACATTGGTTTGTGCTATCCCGAGCTGTCGGCGGCTGAGCAGAACTCGCTGGTTGAACAATCACTGCAACACAGCGGCATGACAGGTGCAGAAATGGGCCCCATGTGGGGCTATTCGCACGAACGCCTGATGGGCATGATTCGTAGCGTCCACAACGGCGAACTGTTCGACGACGCCATCGCCGCCAACGAGGGCGTATTGCTCATGGTGCCGCATCTGGGTAACTGG
>JAYYHP010000146.1:0-5791 GCA_036148335.1 Pseudomonadota bacterium | reverse complement strand
GGCAGCACCTCAGCGCCGCCTGGTTTCCGTGGATGGAATACTTTGCCAGCGCCTGGCCAGAACAACGAAATTCGTTGGCGACCTACACTGATATGTCACTCTGGGGAATCTGGCGCCCGACCTTGCTGCATTTCTCTCTGTTGCACCTGTTGTCCAACGCACCGTGGATCTGGGTGTTTGCTGGCGCCATGGAGCGCCGACAAGAACGACTGCCGATACTCCTGTTGCTGCTCGTCTGTGGTCTGAGTGGCAACCTGCTGCAATGGTGGCTTGGCGGTCCAGCGTTTGGCGGTATTTCGGGCGTGGTTTATGGCTTGGCCGGTTGGACGGGCTTACGCCAGACGCGTTATCGTATTCCTTATGGCGTCCCTCCTACGATTCTGGGAGTGATGGTCTTTCTCATGTGCCTGACCATGTTGGGCGATACCCTGATCCCGGGTTTGTCGGGCATGGCTCACGGTGGTCATCTGGGCGGCTTACTGGCAGGGTTCTTACTGGCCGTTGTGTGGCCAAAACACTCGAGGACACTATGACACTTGATGATCTGATTCGCGCATTGACTCCCGAAGTCTATGAAAATCTGAAAAACGCCATTGCCACCGGACGCTGGCCGGATGGACGATCGCTTCAGGAAGGGCAGCGTGAACTGTGCATGGAAGCCGTCATACATTATGAAAACGCGCACGACGTGCCTGCTGAGCAACGCGTGGGGTATCTGGATCAGGGCTGTAAGACCAAGTCAGATGACGACGATACTCAGACCCTGACACTGCAATAATGGACGCGAACACCGCCATGCAAGGCCACCTTGAAAAAATGCGCGTCGCTCCGGGCGCGCCCGTACAGTACTCTATGGTGCTCAATGGAGTGCTGCATCCGCTCAACGACTTATTAGGGCAGACGCTCACCCTGACCTGGGAAGGCAGCATTCAATGCACCCATTGTCAGCGCCCCACCAACAAAAGCTTTAATCAGGGATACTGCTATCCTTGTTTTACCAAATTGGCGGAGTGCGACACCTGCATCATGAGCCCAGAGAAATGCCACCTGCATCTGGGCACCTGTCGTGATCCGCAGTGGGGCGAGCGGGTCTGTTTTAATGATCACATTGTGTATCTGGCCAACTCATCGGGCGTCAAAGTAGGCATTACCCGCATGAAGAATATGCCGTCGCGCTGGCTCGATCAGGGCGCGACTCAGGCCTTGCCCATTGCCCGTGTTGCAACACGACGTCTTGCTGGATTAGTAGAAGACTTGCTGCGTCAGGACATCAGCGACAAAACCAACTGGCGCGCCATGCTCAAGGCGCACGCGAGTGAGGTCGACTTGATCAGTGAACGTGAACGACTGAAAGCTTTGTTTGCTGACGACCTGCAGGCATTGGAAACCGAACACGGCCCCGGTAGCCTGACCTGGCTGAATCACGAAAATGTTCGTGAGTTCACCTACCCAGTGCTGGAATATCCGACCAAAGTCGTCAGTCACAATTTTGACAAGACGCCCGTCATCAGCGGGCGTTTAATGGGCATAAAAGGGCAGTACCTGATGTTGGATACCGGCGTACTGAACCTGAGAAAATTTACTTCTTACCACATTACCGTGGCGCAGACACAGGAGTCCTGACCATGCGCGATGCTCAACCAACCACGATTCAACTCAGTGATTACAAAGCACCGACCTATCAGGTGCTGGAAACGCATTTAACGTTCGAACTCGAAGACGATGCCACGCAGGTACACAGTCGTCTGGAAATTGAACAGACAGGTGCAGATACCACGCTGGAACTGCATGGCCTTGAGCTGGAATTGCTGCAACTGACACTGGATGGTCAGCCATTGAGTGATCAGGACTACGAGATTGAAGACGAAGTTCTGCGTCTCAGTGGCTTGGGTGAGCGCCATACTCTGGAAGTGTCGACCCGAATTTATCCGGCAAAAAATACCGCACTGGAAGGCCTGTACCGTTCCGGTGGTATGTATTGCACGCAGTGCGAAGCCGAGGGTTTCCGTCGTATTACCTATTATCCGGACCGCCCGGATGTGATGTCGGTATTTACCACAAAAATCATTGCCGACGCCGATCAGTACCCGGTGCTGTTATCGAATGGTAATCCGGTCAGTGATGACGTAGTGGATGGCAAACACATTGCTGTGTGGCACGATCCGCATAAAAAACCAGCGTACTTATTCGCGCTGGTGGCTGGCGATCTGCGCGTACGCGATGACCATTTTACAACCTGCTCAGGGCGTGAAGTGTTGTTGCGTATTTTTGTGGAACCGCAAAACGTTGATAAAACCGAATACGCACTGGATGCCCTCAAACGTTCGATGAAGTGGGACGAAGAGGTCTACGGTCGTGAATACGATCTGGATATTTTTATGATCGTTGCCGTCGATGACTTCAACATGGGCGCCATGGAAAACAAAGGCCTGAATATTTTTAATTCATCCTGCGTTCTGGCTAATCCAGCGACCGCTACCGATGCCGCGTATCAGCGCATTGAAGCCATTGTTGCGCACGAATATTTCCACAACTGGTCGGGCAACCGGGTGACGTGCCGTGATTGGTTCCAGTTGAGTCTGAAAGAAGGCTTTACGGTGTTCCGCGATGCAGGATTTTCAGCAGATATGAATTCGGCCACGGTGAAGCGTATCGAAGACGCCACTATGTTACGCACGGTGCAGTTTGCTGAGGATGCGGGGCCGATGGCTCATCCGGTGCAGCCAGACTCTTACATGGAAATCTCGAATTTCTACACCGTGACGATTTATGAAAAAGGTGCCGAAGTCGTCGGCATGCTGCATAAAATTTTAGGCGCTGACGGTTTCCGTAAAGGTTCGGATCTTTACTTCGAACGACACGATGGTCAGGCGGTGACCATTCAGGAATTTGTGAAGGCGATGGAAGATGCCAACGACATCGACCTGACTCAGTTCCGCCGTTGGTACAAACAGGCTGGCACGCCAGTGGTCACGGCGTTGACCATGTTTGATAAAGCCGCTGGGCGCCTGACGCTGCACTTAAAACAAAGCATTCCGGACACACCGGGACAAACCGATCAAGCACCGCATTGGATTCCGGTACAGATCGGCTTTATTGGTCATGACGGCGTCGAGCTAGAGGTTCGCCCGGATCATGCCGAAGACTGGAGTGAAGACAGCCAGGTGCTGCATTTCCGCGAAAAAGAACAGACCTTTACCTTCTTTGGGTTAGACGAAGAGCCGGTCGTGTCGCTGTTCCGTGATTTCTCCGCACCGGTGAAAGTGAATTATCAGCATAGCGAAGCGTCACTGCGCTTTATGCTGCGTTACGACAGTGACGGATTTAATCGCTGGGATGCTGGCCAGCAATTAATGCTGCACTGGATTGAAAAAGCCGAGAAGGGCGACTTTACCCTCAGCCATGAGGACGAAGACAGTCTCAAAACCTTGTTGAACGACACCTCGTTAGACCCTGCCATGGTAGCGTATCTGTTGTCGTTGCCATCGGAGTCGTACATAGCCGAGATGCGTGCACAGTATGATCCGGTCGCGATTTATCAGGCACGTCAGGCGGTACGCAGTACGGTGGCCGAAGCACTTTGTCAGGACATGAAAGCCTGTTACGAGCGCCTGAATCAGCCTCAGGAATATCGTCCTGAACCGGCACAAATGGCGGCGCGTTCTCTGAAAAACCTTGCCTTAAGTTACTGGGCGGCAGCAGACGCGGCGGGCGTCGAGGCGGCGCAGGTGCAGTTTGCTCAGGCCGACAATATGACCGACCAGATGGCCGCGCTACGGGTGTTGGTAAACGAAGGTACTCATGAGCAAGCAGAAGCGGCATTGGCGTCCTTCTACGAACAATGGCAGAACGATGCCCTGGTCGTAAACCAGTGGCTGTCCGTGCAGAGCGGTTCTTCGCGGTTAGCAACGCTGGATCATATCCAGGGTCTGCTGACTCACTCAGCGTTTGACTGGCGCAACCCTAACAAGGTGCGTTCGGTATTGGGCGCATTTGCCAATCAGGCACTGAATCATTTCCACCAGGACGGTGGCGCCGGTTACGCTTTATTGGCCGATGCCGTCATTAAGCTCAATGACACTAACCCACAAATCGCGTCTCGTCTGTTAACTCCGTTGACCCGTTGGAAACGACTTTTGCCAAACCGGTCACACTTGATGAAAGCTGAGTTGCAACGCATTATGGACAGCGGCAACCTCTCGAAGGATGTTTTCGAAGTCGTTAGCAAAAGTTTGAAGTAAGGATTGCAGCCGGATGCGAGCTAGTTATCGCCGCGTAACACCACGGTTTACGCGCTGGGCCACACTGTTGTGCCTCGCCACTGGGTTAGTCAGCCACACCGCCAACGCGGCGGTGTCGGTGACCGAAGCCGAACTATTAAAGTCAGAACTGACGCCCATGGGGGCGGAGCGTGCGGGCAATGGCCGTGATATTCCGCCGTGGCGGGGTGGTTTATCCATGCCACCACTGGAGTATAAAAAGCCAGGGCAGCATCACCCGAATCCTTATCCAGACGACAAACCGCTATTCACCATTACTGCGGGCAACATGACGCAGTACGATCAGTACCTGACCGAAGGGCAGAAGGCATTATTCCGCACCTATCCGGATACCTTCCGCATGCCGGTGTATCAGACTCGTCGAACGGCGGCGGCACCGGAGTGGGTTTATGAAAATACCTACAAAAATGCGATCCGCGCCGAACTGGGGGATAACGGTAACTCGTTGCTGTACGCCTACGGCGGCATTCCGTTTCCGATTCTGACGGATTCAAAGCAGGCCGGTTTGCAGGCAATCTGGAATCACATTACCCGCTGGCGCGGAACCTACCTCCAGATTCAAGCATCCGAAGTCGCAGTGTACAAAGACGGTAACTTTACCCCGACGACGGTAGAGCAGCAGGTCGAATTTAATTACTACCGTCAGGATAAAAGCATCGAAGACCTGAACAACGTCTTGTTCTATTACCTGTCGGTCACGAAAGCTCCCGCGCGTCTGGCCGGTGGTGCCGTACTGGTTCATGAACCGCTCAACCAGGCCAACGATGCGCGTCAGGCGTGGGGCTACAATGCCGGTCAGCGCCGGGTTCGTCGAGCGCCGAACCTTGCTTACGATACGCCGATCGCCGCTGCCGATGGTTTGCGGTACGCCGACGATACCGATATTTATAACGGTTCGCCGGATCGCTACAACTGGAAGCTGGTGGGCAAGAAAGAAGTCTACATTCCTTACAACAACTATCGCCTGACCTCGAACGATGCCAGTTACAACGATATCCTGCGCCCGGGGCATGTGAACCCTGAGTACACGCGGTATGAAAAACACCGCGTCTGGGTCGTGGAAGGGACGTTAAAAGATGGCGTGCGTCATGTATACAGTAAACGCCGGTTCTATCTGGATGAGGATACCTGGAGCATTGCGGTTGCCGACCAGTACGACATGAATGGCGAACTGTGGCGTGTCAGCATGGCGTATATGAAAACTTACTACGAACTGCCAGTGACCTGGTCGGGCATGGACGTGTTCCACGACCTGCGTGACCGTCGCTACCATGTTCAGGGTTTAACCAACGAAGAGCCCGAGGACATCGACTACAGCAGTCCGCCACCGGGATACCGCTATTTCACACCGGCTGAATTACGCCGCCGTGGGCGCCGATAAGCATCATATCGGCGCAAAGGGTCATATCGCTCGAAGGTATGACCTCGCACGTTTTCTCCCATAGCGTCTAGGCTTATTAGAGGCTATTCGAGTTACATTACGTAACGCACGTACGTTAGTCAGATTTTTA
>JAYYHP010000145.1:0-4305 GCA_036148335.1 Pseudomonadota bacterium | reverse complement strand
GTCTTCGACTGGCGTCATACGATCCTTAAAGAAGCCCGTAATGTGCTGGAAGGCAAACAGTGCAGGATAGAGAACCATAGATTCCATCCGGTGCTCCCACATATCAATGATGGCACGCTCTTTTGGTGTGGTCCCAAAGAGGCTGCCTTCATCGGAAACTTCATCAAGGTAACGACAAATAGCCGGCGTTTCTGACAGGCAAAGGCCATCGTCCAGTTCCAGTACTGGTACTTTGGCAAAGGGATTTTTAGCGCAGAATTCTTCTTTCAGATTATCTCCTGCACCCAGATCGAGTTCCTCACGATCGTAGGTAATGCCTTTTTCGGCCAGCACCATACGGACGCGACGGGGATTCGGGGCGTGTTCGTTATCGTAGAGTTTCATGGCGTTCTCCTGTGTCAGCCATCGTGCAGACGCCAAAACGCCGAACACGGTAATAATGAGGTTAATTGATCCGTGACGTAACGCTAACTAAGCCCCGCAGCACCATCAAGTGCCACTATTGGGACAGTCTGTGTCTTACGAGGAGATATTCTGATCTGAGGCTGCGGCGCTGTGAGGTCAGACACTGGCGAAGGCGTTACAAACGAGCATAAAAAAGCCCGGCGAACCGGGCAAAACACATTCGTGTGCTAAAACTGCTTAACCGCGTGGACCACCGTCACGACGGTTGTTGTCACGCTTACCGCGATATGGCTTTTTCGGGCCATCGTTGCGACGACGAGGTGGCTTGCCGCCGCCCGGACGCTGCTCAGGAATCGCGCTGACTTTAAAGACTTTCATATCCAGTGCACGGCCACACACACGTGCTTTACGCAGCGTGCCCAGCACCGCTGGCGGCATACCGGCTGGCAGATCGACAATGGAGTAGTTTTCCATGATTTCGATGTGACCAATAAACTTGCTCTCGAGGTCGGCTTCGTTAGCAACGGCACCCACCAGATTGCCCGGACGCAGACCGTCGTCGTAACCGACCGCCACCATGTAACGCTCCATCTGAACGTCAGGCTGACCTTTCAATGGCAGTGGCGAAGTGTCTGGTACGGCTTTTTTGCCCTGATGACGCTGACGAGGCTCGCGACCTTCACGTGAATCACGTGAATCACGGCCTTCACGCGGCTCACGCTCACGTTTTTCACGACGCTGCTGCTCACGCGCATCGGCTTTTTCATCAATAAAGAGTGGCTTGTTGCCCTGGAACAGACGCGCACACGCTGCGGCAACGTCCAGTGCATCGACCGGATGCTCAGTCAGCACGCTTTCGATGATTTCGCGGTACATGGCGTTCTTCTCAGGCACCAGCGCATCCATGATGCGGGCGCGGAAACGCTCACGACGCTTCTCGTTCACCTGAGCAGCCGTAGGCAGTGGCATCTCTTCGATGGTCTGACGCGTAGCACGCTCGATGTCACGCAGCATGCGCTTTTCACGACCGCGTACAAACACGATGGCTTCACCATCACGACCCGCACGGCCAGTACGACCAATACGGTGAACGTACGACTCAGTATCCTGCGGGATATCGTAGTTGATTACGTGAGAAATACGCTCAACGTCCAGACCACGGGCGGCAACGTCGGTGGCCACCAGCATGTCGAGTTTGCCCGCTTTCAGTTTTTCAACCGCGCGCTCACGCTGCTGCTGTGGAATATCACCGTTCAGCGGCGCACAACGGAAGCCATTGGCAGCCATGAAGTCGGCCACTTCTTCGGTTGCCTGTTTTGTACGCACGAAGATCATCATGGCATCGAAGTCTTCGGTTTCAGAAATACGCAGCAAGGCATCGTTCTTATGAACGCCACCCACAAACCAGTAACGCTGACGGATGTTGTCATTGGTCGTGGTTTTGGATTCAATTTTTACCTGCACTGGGTCATGCAGATGCGTTTCGGCAACGCGCTGAATTTCGCGAGGCATGGTCGCTGAGAACAGAGCCACCTGACGCTGTTCCGGCGCTTGCTCCAGAATCCAGTTCACGTCATCGATGAAGCCCATGCGCAGCATTTCGTCGGCTTCATCCAGAACCACGGCCTTGATGTCCGCGAGGCTCAGGGTGCCGCGACGCAGGTGGTCCATGACACGACCCGGCGTACCGACCACCCATTGTGGACCACGCTTCAGATCACGCAGCTGGCTACCGTAGTCAGAACCACCGTAAATTGCAGTCACGTTAATGCCGTTCATGTGGCGGCTGTAGCTTTTCGCCGCTTCGGCAACCTGCTGCGCCAACTCACGTGTCGGTGCCAGCACCAGCACCTGTGGAGAACGGAAATCCGGATTGGTACGTACCAGCAGTGGCAATGCAAAGGCCGCGGTTTTACCGGTGCCGGTTTGCGCCATGCCCAGAACGTCTTTGCCTTCCAGCAAAGGAGGAATACTGTTGGCCTGAATGGCGGATGGGGTTTCGTAACCCAGTTCTTCAAGAACGCGGAGAACGGGGAAAGGCAAGCCCAGGCTAGCGAAGCCTGTGCTGTTTGAATCACTCATTTTATATCTACCTGTCTTACAACGCTGAGGGCTTACCGCTAAATGCCCTGAGGCATCTCTGCACTACGTTGCTGACACGGTGTAGCCCGACGTATCTGTCGAAAAGGGCGCGGAGTATACCGGAAACCGACATCAATAGCTTGCGGAAATTACCCTACCCTGAAAATAGTCGCGTGGGACAGGCATCGGCGCGTATAATCGCCCGCCTCAAAACAGGAGATGACTCATGTTAACCGTAAACGAATACTTTGATGGCAAGGTAAAATCCATTGCCCTGCAAACTGAAACCCTGCCAGCCACCGTTGGCGTGATGGAGCCGGGTGAATACGAATTTGGCACCAGCCAGAAAGAAGTCATGACCATTGTATCTGGTTCAATGGACGCACTGCTGCCAGGTGCCAGCGAGTGGCAGACGTTCAAGCAAGGCGACGCGTTTGAAGTCGAAGCGAACGTGAAGTTTCAGGTACGCATGAGCGGCCAGACGGCGTACTTCTGCACCTACGAATAAGTGCAGCCTCCGCTGACCTGATGCCACGCATCAGGTCAGTGACAGTTCTTCCACAGGTAACGGACGGCTGCAGTAAAACCCTTGGTACGTCTCACAACCATTTTCCCTCAGAAACGCCAGCTGCGACTCGGTTTCAACCCCTTCTGCCAACACCTCAAGGCCTAACCCTTTGGCCATTTGAATGATGGTTTTGGTAATGACTTTACCTTCTTCTTCGACGTCAGCACTTTGTACAAAGCTGCGGTCAATTTTCAGCTTATCGACCCGGTAACGATGCAAATACGCCAACGAAGAATATCCGGTACCAAAGTCATCCACCGCCAGAGCAACGCCCAGCTGTTTCAGGCCAGCTAAGGTTTCCAACACCTGAGAGCTTGGCTCAAGCAAAGCACCTTCGGTAATTTCTAACTCCAGCCAGCTGGGGTCAATGTTGGTTTCTTTTAACAGGTTAGCCAGACGACCGACTAAGCCACCCGCCATAAAGGTCGGCTGGGTAATGTTCACGGCCACCACCAGCTTGCGACGCCCTTCCTGCTGCCATTGAGCGATCTGACGGCACGCCTGATTCAGCACGTAACTGTCGAGATCGGGCATCAGACCGTTTTCTTCTGCCACTGGCAGGAAGCGCCCCGGAGGAATGACATCACCGTCGCTGGTGTGCCAACGGATCAGAGCTTCGAGGCCCACGACCTCGCCACTCTGGATATCGACTTGCGGCTGATAGTACAAACGCAATTCATCAGACTGTTGCAGCGCCACCCGGATTTCATTGCCCAGTTCCAGACGATCAGAGACCACCTGAGTCATTTCATTATCGTAAAAACGATAGCGATTTCGCCCCTGCTGTTTGGCCTGATACATGGCCACATCAGCGTTACTCAACAACTGAGTCACATCGGCGCCATGATCCGGATATAAAGTAATGCCCAGGCTGGCACCAATGTGCAGATCTTTACCCACGCCCACATCAAATGGCGTTTTTAATAATGACAGAATGATCTCTGCCACGCTGGCCACTTGCTGCTCGTTGACGATGTTTTCTAACACCACCACAAAATCATCACCGCCCTGTCGGGCCACGGTGTCACTGTCGCGCAGACGCGTACGCATACGCTGAGCAAACTCCTGCAATAAACGGTCGCCCGCAGGATGTCCGAGACTGTCGTTAATGTGCTTAAAGTGATCAAGATCGATGGCAATCACCGCCACCTTGCGCCCTTTAACGGAGGCATCATTTAAGGCGCCTTCCAGGCGACTATTGAGCAAAGTGCGATTGGGTAAATTGGTTAACGAGTCGTAATTCGACAGGT
>JAYYHP010000144.1:0-6853 GCA_036148335.1 Pseudomonadota bacterium | reverse complement strand
GTACGTCTGCGAACAGTGAGTGGGTGGTGGTCATTCTTGTGCCTGCGGTGATGTTTTAAAGAAAGCCTTAGTGAGTGTTTAAGGTTATCAGGTCACTAAGTCCAGATCGCCTGTTGTGCGCTGCCTTTATTTCAATGTCTTTAATTTACAGCCTTTAGTTCAGGTTTTTATTTCATTGTCTTGATCTTGAGGTGAGAACATCTGGCTCTCACCTCAAGCGCTGATCACATAGGCACTGCATCTGCCACTGAATGGTGGCGGGCCCATATTTTTTCGTGGAAGTAGTAGCCCAGTGTGTTGACGGCGGGTTCGACGATAGCGATGGCGCCACCGATGACAAAACTGCCGCTCAGTACATAGGCGACGGTAAAAGCAATGGCGAAGTGCATGGTCGCAAAGCTGATGGTCTTAGTCATGAGTCGTCTCCTGTGTTGGAACTTATTGGCTGAACTGCAAGGACAGACTTAGAATAACACTTGAGAATCATTCTCATATTTGAAGTTTGCAATGTGGCTGATAGACGAGATCTATCAGAGCTACCGCACCGTGATCACTGGTGCTCCCACGCTCATCTTTTGATTCAAAAAATGCTTCAGTGATGGGGTAACTGGAGGTGCGGTAATCTTTTCAGGAAAGGCGTTGATTTGCAGGAGGGTCTTGAGGCGTCAGGATTCGCAGGCGGCGCGAATTGCTCCAAAAAAGGTCGAGCGTTCTTTTTCGCGTTTCACTTGATCAAACACCCCCTTGATCTCTGCCGAGTGCATCGAAAAATAATGCAGCCATTGCTTCATGCGGTCGGTCAGTTGTTTATCCGTCAGGTGCTGCAGAGATCCAGCCAGAGTTTCCAGTAAGCCCAGATGTTGCTGCCAGGTCATTGGTTTATAACCGGGCTCTTTGATGATGCGTGCGAGGTCCGGCGTGGCAACTAAGCCCCGGCCAATCATGAGGAGGTCTGAGTGGCTTTCTTCCTGACACTGCTTCGCTTGTTCAGGGGTCCAGATTTCACCGTTCGCCAGCACCGGAATGTCGACGGTTCCTTTAATGTCGGCGATCCAGTGCCAGTAGGCGGGTGGCTTGTATCCTTCGGTTTTTGTCCGAGCGTGTACGGTTAGCCATTGCACGCCGCCGGTTGCGAGTGCACTGGCGTTCTCCAGAGCCAGGCTCTTATCTTTAAAGCCCAGGCGCATTTTGGCACTGACAGGAATGTCAGACGGTACGGCCGCTCTTACCGCCGTTGCAATTCGATGCAGCAAGTCCGGGTATTGCAGTAAAACCGCACCGCCCTGACTGCGATTCACCGTTTTCGCCGGGCAGCCAAAGTTCAGGTCAATGGCCAAGGCGCCCAGGCTGGCGGCTTTGGCCGCGTTTTCTGCAAGAAATTCTGGATCACTACCCAGTAATTGAATATGCACCGGGGTGCCAGCTTGTGTGCGTCCACCGTTGTGAAGCTCCGGGCAAAGACGGTAGAAAACCTTCTCGGGGAACACCTGTTGTGTCACCCGGATGAATTCAGTCACGCAATGATCAATGCCGCCCACGGCAGTCAATAATTCCCGAAACACACCGTCCATCAGGCCTTCCATGGGGGCTAACGCCAGGTAAGGACGGTCAGAATCAGTGAAAGGAAGTTGGCCGGTAAACATGGTGGATGGTCTGCAATCTGGGCCGAGGATTATACGTGACGAGGGTGAGTCAGGGCCAGTTTGGCTTCATTGATGCAGTTGCTTTGGTAGGGGGTTTTCAGTACCCTACGGGCGCTTGCCGGACCCTATGGCCGGGCCATTTGTGCCTTGCTGTCAGGCCGATAAGACCCACACAGACCAAAACGAGGAGCCGCTGCATGGCTGAGCCAAGCATCGTGTCACAAGGCGTGGAGTTGATGATCTTCGGTATGGGCGTCGTATTTGTCTTCCTGACAATGCTGGTGTTCATTACCGGAGCCATGTCCAAGATTGTGAACAAACTCGCTCCTGAGGTAGAGGCGCCTGCAACCCCAGCAGTTGCAGCACCTAAAACCACAGGGGTAGATCCGCAGTTGTTAAAAGTACTTTCTGCGGCAGTAAAAGAGCATCGTGCCCGCCAAAAGTAAGGCGCGATATAAGAGATAACTTAACGTTAACAACGTTTACGGAAGAAAAGGCCATCATCCATGACCGATTCCAAAAAGCCATTAGGTATTACCGACGTCGTCCTGCGTGACGCACACCAGTCCATCCTCGCGACCCGCATGCGCATCGACGACATGCTGCCAATCGCTGAGAAACTTGATCAGGTAGGTTACTGGTCCCTTGAATCCTGGGGCGGCGCGACATTCGACTCCTGCATTCGTTTCCTCGGCGAAGATCCATGGGATCGTATTCGCGAGTTCAAGAAAGCCATGCCAAAGACCAAGCACCAGATGCTGCTGCGTGGTCAGAACCTTCTCGGATACCGTCACTATGCTGACGACGTGGTAGAGAAGTTTGTAGAGCGTGCCGCAACCAATGGCGTAGACGTTTTCCGCGTATTTGACGCAATGAATGACCCGCGTAACCTGGAAACAGCTCTGAAAGCTGTTAAGAAGCAGGGCAAGCACGCGCAGGGTACTCTGTCTTACACAACCAGCCCGGTTCACACTCTGGATTCCTGGATCGATCTGGCGAAGCAGATCGAAGACATGGGTGCAGACTCTATTGCCATTAAAGATATGGCAGGCATCCTGACTCCATACGAAGCTTATGAGCTGGTTTCTCGTCTGAAGTCTCAGACTGACCTCGAAGTTCAACTGCACGCGCACGCTACGGCTGGCATGTCTGACATGACCATCCTGAAAGCGATCGAAGCGGGCATTGACCGTGTAGATACCGCTATTTCTTCTATGTCCATGACCTACGGTCACACAGCGACTGAATCTGTCGTTGCGGCTCTGAAGGGTACTGATCGTGATACCGGTCTGGATCTGCTGCTGATCGAAGAAATTGCTGCTTACTTCCGTGAAGTACGTAAGAAGTACTCCAAGTTTGAAGGCGCACTGCGCGGTACAGACAGCCGTATTCTGGTTGCTCAGGTACCAGGCGGCATGCTGACCAACATGGAAAACCAGCTGCGTGAGCAAGGCGCGTCTGACAAGTTCGACGACGTTCTGAAAGAGATCCCACGTGTTCGTGAAGATCTGGGCCACATCCCGCTGGTGACTCCAACCTCACAGATCGTAGGTACTCAGGCAGTACTGAACGTTCTGACTGGCGAACGTTACAAGTCTATCTCTAAAGAGACTCAGGGCATCCTGAAAGGCGAATACGGTGCGGCACCTGCTGCCATGAACGCTGAGCTGCAAGCCCGCGTTCTGGACGGTAAAGAAGCCATCACCTGTCGTCCTGCCGACCTGATCGAGAACGAACTCGACAAAGTGATTGCTGACGTTGAGAAGCTGGCTTCAGAGAAAGGCATCGCACTGTCTGCTGACAAGATCGATGACGCTCTGACCTACGCTATGTTCCCGCAGATCGCTCCTAAGTTCCTTGAAAACCGCAACAACCCAGATGCCTTCGAGCCGGCTCCAAAAGGCGCTGACGAAGACACCTTCACAGTTACCGTTGATGGCAACGAGTACGTGGTTAAGGTTGATGACGGCGGTGACGTTACCGATCTGGCCCCAGTGAATGGTGCGCCTGTGTCTTTCGGTGGCGATTCTGGCAACGCTGGCGCAGCGGCACCGGTTGCAGCGGGTGGCGGTGATCCAGTACCTGCTCCTCTGGCGGGTAACGTCTGGAAAGTACTGGTTCAGCCAGGTCAGGCCGTTAACGAAGGTGACGTGGTAATCATTCTGGAAGCGATGAAGATGGAAACCGAAGTACGTGCTCCACGTGCCGGTACCATTGGTAGCGTTTCTGCTAGCGAAGGTGCGTCTGTCAAAGTTGGCGACACACTGTACACGCTGGGTTAATGGGGAGGCTGACTGATGGATAGCTTACTCCGTCTCTGGAACGACACTGGTATCGCTCACATTGAGCCAGGCCAGGCGTTCATGATGTTGGTGGCCTTTGGTATGTTGTACCTGGCCATCAAAAAAGGCTTCGAGCCACTGCTGTTGTTGCCGATTGCGGTTGGTACATTGATGGTTAACATCCCAAGCGCGGGTATGGGCTGGTCTGCCGCCGAAGCGGCCATCCGTTCTGGCGACGCACAGGTGTTAGCTGAGTTCGCTGAACTGTTCGGTCTGGCGGCAAATGCCGGCACGCAGGAAATTTTTGCGGCCTACAAAGAAGCGTATGAAGTACAGGGCATGCTGTACAAGAAAGCGGTAGCACTGGGTTCAGCCCTGGGCTTTGACAGCGGTATGCTGTACGTCTTCTACAGCATGACGATTGCCAGTGGTGTTGCACCGCTGCTGATCTTCATGGGCGTAGGCGCCATGACTGACTTCGGCCCACTGCTGGCTAACCCGAAAACTCTGCTGCTGGGCGCTGCTGCTCAGTTTGGTATTTTCGGTACAGTTGCGGGTGCGGTTCTGTTAACGGACGCGGGCCTGATGGACTTTACCGTTCAGCAGGCAGCTGCGATTGGTATTATCGGTGGTGCTGATGGCCCGACCTCGATCTTTATTGCATCGAAGCTGGCGCCTGAACTGCTGGGTGCGATTGCCGTTGCAGCCTATTCCTATATGGCGCTGGTGCCACTGATTCAGCCACCGATCATGAAAGCTCTGACCACTGAGTCTGAGCGTAAGATCGCCATGAGCCAGCTGCGCACCGTGTCTAAAGGCGAGAAGATCGTTTTCCCGATTGCGGTACTGGTACTGGTTGCGGTTCTGCTGCCATCAGCAGCGCCACTGCTGGGTATGTTCTGTTTCGGTAACCTGATGAAAGAGTCTGGCGTGGTAGAGCGTCTGAGCGATACCGCTCAGAATGCACTGATTAACGTTGTGACTATCTTCCTGGGTCTGTCTGTTGGCTACAAAATGAGCTCAGACGCCTTCCTGAACGGCAGCACTCTGGCGATTATCGTCCTGGGTCTGGTGGCCTTTATGGTAGGTACTGCGGCGGGCGTGCTCATGGCTAAGATCATGAACAAGCTCACCAAAGATCCAATTAACCCATTGATCGGCTCTGCAGGTGTATCTGCGGTACCGATGGCGGCACGTGTGTCGAACAAAGTGGGTCTGGAAGCCAATGGCCAGAACTTCCTGCTGATGCACGCGATGGGCCCGAACGTAGCGGGTGTTATCGGTTCAGCGGTAGCGGCAGGTGTGATGATCTCCTTCTTTGGCTGATCTCTCTCTGCAATGAAAAGCGGCACCTATTCAGGTGCCGTTTTTTTATGTCTGGCGTTTGGGTGTGGATAGGCCTTTTACAAGATTCCGCGTATTACGCAGCTTGGCATGAGGAGGCACTGCCTTGGCGAGTGAGGCTGAGGTTGTTGAAATACCTATGTGATAGCGAGTCAGCTAGGGCATTCGCCGGCTCAGATGGCAGGCAATAAAAAAACCGGCCAGTGGCCGGTTTTTCTTTTGAGGCTCAATCTTAGCGATTGATCTTCAGCGTACTTAGCGTGTTGCTGCGGACGCGCTCCAGCAGTTCAGCATCGTGCTTAAGGAACTCACCGTACGACGGGATCATTTCTTTAAGGCGTGCAGACCAGCCGCTGTCCATCTTCTCTTTGAAGCAGCGTTCCAGTACTTCGATCATCGCCTGCACAGCGACAGAGGCACCCGGAGAGGCACCAAGCAGCGCTGCCAGAGAGCCATCTTTGGCTGCAACCAGTTCGGTACCGAATTCCAGTTTGCCGCGGCCACTGCCATCTTTTTTAATAATCTGAACGCGCTGGCCGGCACGAGCCAGAGTCCAGTCGTCGGCCTGACAGTCTGGGAAGTAATCGCGCAACGTCGCTACACGTTCTTTGTGAGACTGGCGCACTTCACTGATCAGATACTTGGTCAGATCCATGTTGTTGATACCAACATCCATCATTGGCATCAGGTTGCTGACGCTGACCGATTTGAGGAGGTCAAACTTAGAGCCTGACTTGAGGAACTTCATGGTGAAGCCCGCAAATGGACCGAACAACAGGGCCGGTTCACCGTTAATGATGCGGGTGTCCAGATGCGGTACAGACATCGGTGGTGCACCGATAGCGGCTTTACCGTAGACCTTAGCGTGATGCTGGCTGACGATGTCCGGGTCTTTGCACACTAACCACTGCCCGGAGACTGGGAAGCCACCGTAACCGTCTGCTTCGTCGATGCCTGAGGCTTGCAGCAGAGGCAGAGCACCACCGCCTGCGCCTAAGAAGACAAAGTTGGCGTGCAGGGTTTTGCTTTTGCCAGACTTGCGATCTTTAACGCGTACAAACCAGCTGCCGTCTTTGGCGTGGTCGAAGTCAGTCACTTCGTGGTTCAGTGCGAGCTCAAAGTTTTCGTGCTGTTCGAGGTTGGCCACCATGTTGCGGGCTAACGAACCGAAGTCGACGTCAGTACCGTGAGCAACGCGGGTAGCGGCAATTTTTTCTGATGGATCACGGTCTTTCATGACCAGTGGCATCCACTCCGCCAGTACGGCTGGATCTTCGCTGTACTCCATCTCTTTGAACAGATGATGGGCGCTGAGTTTTTCATAACGACGACGCAGGAACTTAACGTTGTCCTCACCCCAGACAAAGCTCATATGCGGTGTTGGGTTGATGAACTCGCTTGGCTCTGGCAAAGCCCCCTCGTTGACCAGGTAGCTCCACAGCTGCAGTGAGATCTCAAAGTTTGCGTTGATCGATAGAGCACGATCGATCTCAACGTCACCATCGGCGGTTTCTGGGGTGTAGTTCAGTTCGCAGTAACCCGCATGACCAGTACCGGCGTTATTCCAGCCGTCGGTGCTCTCGT
>JAYYHP010000143.1:0-2296 GCA_036148335.1 Pseudomonadota bacterium | reverse complement strand
TTCGTAAGTTGGAGACAAACATCTCCGGTGTTTTGCCGTCGATCTGACGCACGGCCTGGGCGATACCTCCGAAGTACTGGAACGGATCATCGTTAGTGAGCAGCGCGTAAAGATTCGATGAACGCGAGAAAATCACGCCGTCAGTACCCGATAGCACCTTGCTGTAGAGATCCATACCCTCGACCTTTTCACTCCAACGCTTGGCGTCTTTACCAAACCAGAAGCCCATGCGCTGGGTATAGACATTGGACATGGCCTTATCGTTTTCCCAACTGCCGGAGTCCAGTGTTGCCGAGGCCAGACCCGTACCATAGTTACCGGTTTCGTTGGAGAAAATCCGCACCGTGGAAAAGTAGTCGGCGTCGGCTTCACTGACACCGTATTCCAGCAGATCCGTTTTGATTTTCTGGGCATTGTCGTAGAGGGAGTTGCCGTCCTCTTTCAGCTTGGCCACCTCGTCGATAGCACGAGCCATCCACAGGATCACATTGGGGAAGGCGTCGCGATAAAGTCCGGTCGCAGTAACCGCCACATCCACCCGCGGCCGTTTGAGCTCAGAATACGGAATGATCTCAGTGCCAATCATCTGGCCGCTGGGCGCCCACTTGGGTCGCACACCCATGGTTCTGAGAATTTGAGCTTCGAGCACGCCCTGATGACGCATGGTCTCCAGTGACCACAGAGAAAAGGCCAACTTATCCGGGTATTGACCGTGTTTTTGGTAGTGCGCAGCGATATTGTCTTCCGCCAGTTTTGTCGCCACTTCCCACGCAGCTTTGGTCGGTACGCGCGCCGGATCAAAGCCAATCAGATTACAACCGGTAGGAGCGGCATCGGGATTGCGAATGGGATCGTTGCCGTTACAGGGCCTGATAAATTCACCGTCCAACGCGCGAAGCAGGTTGGGCAGTTCCTCAGTTCCGTGGAAGTTATCCCAATAGCTTTGCGCTTTGTTCAGTGCCTCACCAAGATCACCATCTTTGTTTAGGTCTTCTTTGACACTATCACCGTCGGCAAGCTTTTGATCTACAGTCTTTTTGTCTGCGAGAACTCTGGATAACAATTGATAACCGGGCAACGCTTGCAGTTTGACCGCATCGTTTTCGTCCATCTGTTGTTCAGATGGAATGGTCCAGCCCTTATCATCCTCAAGCGCTTTTGCGGCGGTTTTGAAATCGTCACCCAGCATCTGTGCGATGGTGGTGTAGAGATGATCCTGCGGTGGTACGTCGCCAAAGGTGTGCAACCCCAAGGGTTGGCTCATTGCCGCCAGAGATTGCAGATAATCCTGTATTTCAGGAATCAGTGTGGCGAAATTCTCTCGCGCCTGAGCTTCATCCACACCAAAGTCTTTCAGCATCTTGTGCTGTTGCATTAAGGTGATGGCATTGTCGCGACTCGTTTCCTTAACTGCGCCTTCGTCCAACTGAATGTAGTCTGCCAGCAATTCCTGCAACTCGGCCAGTTCGCGATAGGTACCGGCTGCGGCAAACCCCGGGGTCAAGTGACTGATCATGGTGGCACGGCCGCGGCGTTTCGCCTGCATTGCCTCACCGACGTTATCAATAATGTAGGGATAAATTACCGGAATATTGCCCACGGCAAGATTACTTGGGTCGTAACCCCAAAGCCCCCGTTCCTTACCGGGTAACCACTCCTGAGAACCGTGGGTTCCCAGGTGAATAATGGCATCGGCACCCCATTGCTCTCTCACGTACAAATAAGCAGCGAGATAAAAGTGATTAATGGCCGCCTTCATGCTGTGGTACAGAGACGCTTGCTCTTCAGCGCTATCGCCACGCCCCGGCTGCGGCAACATAATGAGGTTGCCACTTTGCATGCGAGGAATTACAAACGCTTTTTCGCCCTGATAGTCCACCAACATGGCGCTGTCTTTTGCCTCACCCCAGCGCTCGATAATGGGTTGTTTCACCGTCTCCGGCAGCTGCTCAAACCAGGTCTGATAGGTTGCCAATGGCAGATAGTCGGCCAGGCCTTCCTGCACCAGTGGCGTCGCGTCTTCCGAGCGATACATCGGGCGCAGTAGCTTTCCCGCGCCGTCGATATACCATTGCTCATCCTCAACGGTTACCGGATAACCCGCACCGTTTAGTGCACTGGCGATACGCTGCAGAGATTCGGGCACATTCAAAAAGGCGGCGCCAATGTTCTTTTCCCCGGGAGGGTAGTTCCACATCATCAGTGCCAGTTTTTTCTCGGATTTGGGAATGTGCTTCAGACGCGCATGATTTACCGCGCGCTGAGCCAGGGCTCTGAGTTGTTCCGGCATAGCCAC
>JAYYHP010000142.1:0-8198 GCA_036148335.1 Pseudomonadota bacterium | reverse complement strand
GGCAATGGCCAGAGCATCGCCCATGACCAGTGCGCAGGTCGTGGATGACGTTGGCGCCAGGTCAAGTGGGCATGCTTCCTGATCAACCCCAGCGTACAGGTGGCTGTCAGCGGCCTTAGCCAGCGTCGATTCTGGGTTGCCCGTCATGCTGATGAGCTTGCTGCCCTGACGTTTAAGCAACGGCAGCAGGCTGGTGACCTCGCTGGTTTCACCCGAGTTAGAAAGGGCAATCACGACGTCGGCCGCGGTAATCATGCCCATGTCGCCGTGGCTGGCTTCGCCCGGGTGTACAAAGAACGCGGGAGTACCGGTACTGGCCAGTGTCGCTGCCATCTTGTTACCGATGTGTCCGGATTTACCCATGCCGGTAACGACTACGCGTCCACGGCATTGGATGATCATCTGGCAGGCACGCACGAAGTGCTCATCCAGATGGTTCGTCAGTTGTCCGACGGCCGCTTGCTCTAGTTGAATCGTGCGGCGAGCGGAGTCGAGAAAATTAAAGTGGGTATCAGACATTATTAAGAATTCACTAAAAACAGAGTCGTCAGGTAGGCACAGTAGCCACCAATAAGCAGAACACCGGGAATGCGCCCCATCGTGCCGCGTTTTAAGCACAATACAAAGAACACCAGGAGCACAAAGGTTAGCGCGGCCATGACTATATAGTCACGATAAAGCGCCATGGGTTCCACCGCTGTGATGGCGAGCATCCCCGGAATGGGCATGACCGCCAGTAAGTTAAACAGGTTCGAGCCAATGACATTGCCAATGGCGATGTCGTGATGGCCTTTTAAGGCACTGGCCACGGAGGCGGCAAGCTCGGGCAGGCTGGTGCCGATGGCCACAATCGTCAAGCCGATAATCAGGTCAGAGACGCCCATGGCGGTGGCAACCCCAGTAGCGCCCCAGACCAGTGCTTTTGAACTGGCCATCAGAACAACCAGACCTGCGACCAGCCAGAAAGCGGCTTTGCCGGTGGAGGTGTTTTCAATGGCTTCGGCTTCTTCCTCGTCTACGAGGGCTTCGCCACTTTCTCCGGCATCCTGAAACATCAGGTAGAGGGCAAACACCAGTGCCCCCACCAGAATGGCGGCGTCGAGGCGATCCAGGGTTAAGTCGAACAGCACCACACCGGCCAGCAGAGTCACCAACATTAATAGTGGAAGCTCTTTTTTCAGCAGGCCCTTTTGCAGTGGAATCGGTGCGACCAAGGCGGTCACTCCCAATACCAGCGCAATGTTGGTGATGTTTGAGCCGATGGCATTACCAATGGCGAGGTTGCCAGCACCATCCAGAGAGGCCATGGCGGAGACAAACATCTCCGGCGCCGAGGTGCCGATAGACACAATGGTTAAACCCACCAGTAACGGGGACATGCCAAGATGGCGTGCCGTGGCGGCTGCGCCGATGACGAATTTGTCGGCACTCCAGACCAGAAAAATCAGACCGGCCAGAATGGCACCAAGTTGAGGATAAAGTTCGAGGGACATAGCCGCCTACAGCGCAGGAAAATCAGCCGCTCATTGTACCGGAGGCAATTCTTGGCGCAATTGCAACAAGGCGTTGCATGTGACGGCTTTAATTGCCGTTGGTCTGCCTCTGCCTTTGCTATATGCTGAGCGCCAGTTATTGATTGAAGTTTTCTTCACTGCTCTGAGCAGTCTAAGGCCTATTCATGTCCGACCCTCGCTCTCATGTTGAGATACGCGACGTCACCTTTTATCGCGGCACCCGTCGCATCTACGACGGGCTGAACGTATCGTTTCCGAAAGGCAAAATTACCGCCATCATGGGCCCCAGCGGCACGGGTAAAACCACACTGTTGCGTATGATCGGCGGGCAGTTGAAAGCCGATCAGGGCGAGGTGCTGGTGGATGGTCGTGACGTTGGCAAAATGCGACGCGGCGATTTGCTCGAGTTGCGTAAAAACAAAATGGGCATGCTGTTCCAGACCAGCGGATTGTTTACCGACCTCAGCGTGTTTGAAAACGTTGCCTTCCCGCTGCGCACGCACACGGACCTGCCGGAAGACATGATCCGTGATCTGGTACTGATGAAACTTGAGGCCGTGGGCCTTCGAGGGGCTCGAGATCTGTTTCCTGCAGAGCTGTCGGGCGGCATGATTCGCCGGGTGGCGCTGGCGCGTTCTATCGCCATGGACCCGGAACTGATCATGTACGACGAGCCGTTTACTGGGCTCGATCCGATTTCAATGGGCATGATTTTGCGCCTGATCAAAGGCTTGAACGAAGCACTTGGATTGACCAGCTTGCTGGTGTCGCACGATGTCGAGGAATCCTGCCAGATTGCCGACTACCTGTGCATTGTGTCGGGCGGTAAGGTCATCGGCTTTGGCACCCCAGAAGAACTGCGCAATGGCGATAACGCTGAAGTACGACAGTTCCTCAACGGCGATCCCGACGGCCCCGTGCCTTTCCATTATCCTGCGGACGATTACCGCGCCGATCTGATGTCCGGAGGGCAGCGTGATTAATTTTGTACGCCAGTTAGGGCAGACCGGGGTGGCCTCGATTCAGTCGATTGGTCGTGCTGGCATGATGTTCGCCCAATCGGTGACCTGGGGTGGGCCGGGCAGTGCCGGCTTTGGGGATCTGATTCGTCAGATTCACTCAGTGGGCGTGCGCTCATTGTCGATCATCATTGTTGCTGGTTTCTTTGTCGGCATGGTGCTGGCCTTGCAGGGTTATACCATTCTGGTGAAATTCGGCTCCGTGTCTGCGCTGGGGACCATGGTATCGCTGACGCTGCTACGTGAATTAGGGCCGGTACTGGCCGCGTTGTTGTTTGCCGGGCGCGCAGGCTCAGCGTTGACGGCAGAAATTGGTTTGATGAAGGCCACGGAACAGCTCTCGGCCATGGAAATGATGGGCGTTGACCCGTTGAAACGTGTGATCACTCCACGTCTCTGGGCGGGGCTGATCAGCGTGCCGATTCTGGCGCTGTTGTTCAGTACTGTGGGGATCTGGGGTGGCGCGTTCGTAGCCGTCGATATGCTGGGTATGTACGACGGTGCTTACTGGGGCAACATGGCCAATACCGTGAATTTTTACGATGACGTGATTAAAGGTCTGATTAAAGCCGTAGTGTTCGGCCTGGTCGTTACCTGGATCGCGGTTTATCAAGGGTACGACTCGGTGCCCACGTCTGAGGGCATCGGTAAAGCCACCACGCAAACGGTGGTGTTGTCGTCACTGGCCGTCCTCGGACTCGACTTTATTCTTACAGCCGTCATGTTAGGAGGCATTTAAGGTATGCAGATGCGCAATATTGAATTGATGGTAGGCGGCTTCATGATCATGGGCATTATTGCCCTGGTGCTGATGGCCTTTCGTGTGTCTGGCTTGTCACCGGAAGCGGGTGGCGAGACTTATACGATTAAGGCGCGTTTCGAAAATCTGGGCGGTCTGACGGATCGTGCCAAAGTATCTCTGGCGGGTGTGACTATTGGTCGCGTCACTCGCATTACGCTGGACGATGAGTGGTATGCCGCTGTGGTGGAGATGGAAATTGATGAGTCCATGACGACGCTGCCCATCGATACCAGTGCCTCCATTCTGACCGCCGGCTTGTTGGGCGAAAAATACATCGGCCTGAGTGTAGGTGCCGAAATGGATTATCTGGCCGATGGCGATTGGGTGCAGGATACGCAGTCAGCGATTGTGCTTGAAGAATTGATCAGCCGCTTCCTGTTCAGCAAGGCAGAAGGCTGATGAGCACAGCACCGACGGTGAAGCCCAGTCTGGTACGTTCTGGCACCGGGCAGGTGGCACTCAAAGGCGATCTCACTCTGAATACCGTCACTGACCTGATCGACGCCGGTGAGGCGGCCGTGCGTGATGCGGACGGAACCTTGTCGATCGACTTAAGTCAGGTTGGTGTGTTCAGCAGTGCAGGCGTTGCCTTGCTGTTGAATTGGTTACGCTTGGCTGAGACGGAACGTGTGGCCTTGTCTGTGGTCTCGCCTCCGGCGGACATGCAGGCCATCGTGGCCTTGTGTGATCTCGACGAGTTGTTTGCGCCACTGCTGGCCGGTCAGAGCTGACTGGCACCAGTCTGTGCTTCGGTTCGTGGTGGAAATCCGCTATGATTGTGCGCTTTTCCCGATTTGAATGGTAACTAGGCCCATGTCCCCGGAAGAAATCCTGGAAGTACTGCAGGCAGAAGCCCCTGATGTCAGCTGGTCAGTGAACGATGGCTACGTGAAAGAAATTGAAGGCGTAGGCGAAGTATTCGACGGCCTCAACGCCGTGAAGCGTCAGCAGTACGTGTACAAAATCCTCAATCCATACATTGTTGATGGCCGTTTGCATGCGGTGTCCATCAACACCTACACGCCGGCTGAAAAAGCCAACGCGTAAGGTCTCCCGATGGAAAAACTACGAATTGAGGGCGGTAATCGCCTGAACGGCGAAGTCCGTATTTCTGGTGCTAAGAACTCGGCCTTGCCGATTCTGGCGGCGACTCTGCTGGCGGAAGGCCCGATGCAGGTTGGCAACTTGCCGCACCTGCACGACATTACCACCATGCTGGAGCTGCTCGGACGTATGGGCGTTGATGTCGCCATCAACGAAGACATGTCGGTCGAGACCGTCTGCGGTGAACTTAACAGCCTGGTCGCACCCTATGATTTGGTGCGCACCATGCGTGCGTCTATTCTCGTGCTTGGCCCTTTGCTGGCGCGTTACGGTGAGGCCGAAGTGTCTCTGCCCGGCGGTTGTGCCATTGGCTCCCGTCCGGTTGACCTGCACCTGCGGGGGATGGAAGCACTGGGCGCCGAAGTTGAAGTCAAAGAAGGTTATGTCAAAGCCTGGGCACCGGAAGGTCGCTTAAAAGGCGCAAATATCTTCCTTGATACGGTGACCGTCACGGGCACGGAAAACATCATGATGGCAGCGGTTCTGGCCGAAGGCCGTACCGTAATTGAAAATGCAGCGCGTGAGCCGGAAGTCGTTGATCTGGCCGATTGTCTGAATGCCATGGGCGCAAAAATTACCGGTGCCGGTACAGACACCATGACCATTGAAGGCGTTGAGACGCTGCACGGTTGTCGATTTAACGTACTGCCAGACCGTATTGAAACCGGCACCTTCCTGGTGGCGGCGGCGGTGACCGGCGGTCGCGTTTTGTGCAAAGACACCGATCCACTGCTGTTGGATGCAGTACTGCACAAGTTGCAGGAAGCCGGCGCTGAGATCAAAACCGGCGATGATTGGATCGAACTGGACATGTACGGCAAACGCCCGAAAGCAGTGAATGTCCGTACCGCGCCACACCCAGCGTTCCCGACGGATATGCAGGCACAGTTTGTGGTGCTGAATGCTGTGGCCGAAGGCACGGGCACGGTGATCGAAACCATTTTTGAAAACCGCTTTATGCACGTTCAGGAACTGGTGCGCATGGGCGCAGACATCAGCGTGGAAGGCAACACCGCGGTGGTGGTCGGTAAAGAGAAACTGGGCGGTGCGCCAGTGATGGCGACCGACTTACGCGCATCCGCGTCACTGGTGATTGCGGCATTAATTGCCGACGGTGCCACCGACGTTAATCGTATCTACCACATTGACCGTGGTTACGAATGTATTGAAGAAAAATTCCAGCAGTTGGGCGCAAACATCCGTCGACTGCCGGCCTGATGATCACAGACCGTGTGATCTATTCAGCGATTTAAACGACTCAGAGATTCAAGAGGATCAGCAAGACCATGACTCAGCCACTCACGATTGCGCTTTCAAAAGGGCGAATTCTGGATGACACCCTGCCACTGTTGGCGGAAGCGGGTATTCATCCGGCTGAAGACATCAAGAAAAGTCGCAAGCTGATTTTCGACACGAATCACGACCATATTAAATTGGTCGTGATCCGCGCGACCGACGTGCCTACGTATGTAGAGTACGGTGCGGCGGATCTGGGTGTCGCGGGTAAAGACGTATTAATGGAATACGACAGCGCCAACCTGTGTGAACCTCTGGACCTGAATATTGCGACCTGTCGCTTGATGACGGCTGCGCTGAAAGACGCTGAGCTGCCAGCGGGTCGCTTAAAAGTTGCGACTAAATTCGTCAATGTGGCGAAGCGCTACTTTGCCGAGCAGGGTCGTCAGGTCGACATCATTAAGCTGTACGGCGGCATGGAACTGGCACCGATCATGGGGCTGGCCGATTTGATTGTGGACATCGTGGATACTGGGAACACCCTGAAAGCGAATGGTCTGGAAGCGCGTGATTTGATTGCGCCGATCAGCTCAAGACTGGTCGCATCCCGTGCCTCAATGAAAGTAAAATACGATCAGATCCAACCCATTATCGATCAGATGGCTGCCGCCGTAGAGCGTCAGCGCAACGCCTGAGGAGACAACGGCATGAGCATTGAGATTCGCCGATTCCGTTCAGATCAGGCTGACTTCGCGCAGAAAATGGATGAGCTGTTGGCGTGGGAAGCCGTATCCGACACTGGCGTACAAAGCGCCGTGACCAACATTGTTAACGACGTGCGCACTCGTGGCGACGCAGCGCTCGTTGAATACACCAATCGTTTTGACCGCATGTCAGTGGACTCCATGGCGGCGCTGGAATTATCTCAGGCGCAGCTTCAGGAAGCGCTGGACGGTCTGGAAGACAAGCAGCGTGATGCTCTGGTCACGGCTGCTGAGCGCGTACGTGCCTACCACGAAAAGCAGAAGCAGGATTCCTGGAACTACACCGAAGCCGACGGCACCATGCTGGGCCAGAAGGTCACGCCGATGGACCGTGTGGGTATTTATGTGCCCGGTGGTAAAGCGGCGTACCCGTCTTCCGTATTGATGAACGCGATTCCTGCGCACGTCGCGGGCGTATCAGAAATTATCATGGTGGTACCGACCCCAGATGGTCAGCTGAATCAGCTGGTACTGGCGGCGGCAGCGGCGGCTGGAGTGACTCGCGTGTTTACCGTAGGTGGCGCTCAAGCCGTGGCGGCGCTGGCGTACGGTACCGAGACCGTGCCTAAAGTCGACAAGATTGTTGGCCCGGGCAACATCTACGTTGCGACCGCCAAGCGCATGGTGTTTGGTGCCGTGGGCATCGACATGATTGCCGGTCCATCAGAAATTCTGGTGGTGTGCGATGGTCAGACTGATCCAGACTGGATTGCGATGGACCTGTTTTCGCAGGCCGAGCATGACGAAGACGCCCAATCGATTCTTGTCGCCATGGACGAAAGCTACCTGGATCAGGTACAGGCCAGCATTGAAAAACTGCTGCCAACCATGGAGCGTGAAGACATCATCCGTACCTCACTGAGTGAGCGCGGTGCCATGATTCTCGCGACCGGCAAAGACGACGCCCTCGACATCATTAACCGCATTGCCCCAGAACACCTGGAAATGTCGGTTGAAGATCCGGACAGCTGGTTGCCGGGTATCCGCCACGCGGGCGCGATCTTCATGGGACGCTACACCGCAGAAGCGCTGGGCGATTACTGTGCCGGGCCAAACCACGTACTGCCGACGTCGGGCACAGCACGCTTCTCATCACCGCTGGGTGTGTATGATTTCCAGAAGCGTTCATCGCTGGTGAAATTCTCCGCTGATGGTGCTTCCGAAATGGGGAAAGTGGCCTCGGTACTGGCGCGTGGAGAGTTTTTGACTGCGCATGCGCGGTCGGCGGAATACAGGATTAAAGACTGACGTCTTTTTTGCTTTGAAGAGCCCGGCGATGCCGGGCTTTTTTGTGTGGGCGGCTGCCTTCGGCAGGTTTGAGTTTTTAGCTGCCTTCGGCAGGGGAGCTTTTTGGGGTGCCGCCAGGTTCCTATGCCCTGGTTGGGGGATTGCATCCCCCGGGCGGGCGGCCCATCCCCCTGCTTTTGCGCTTTCTGGGCCGTGAATCCGATATTTACTGGCTTTTCCGGCAACCGGCTCCGGCGGGCATCCATGCCCGTATGGAGCCTCGTTCGGCATCCTGCCTCTCGTTTGCCTACAAAGCTGGCGTAAATTTCGGCGGCCCCAGAGGCGCACTGCCAACCCGCAAAATTATTCTTAGAAATGAAAGCTGATGTCGCCGCAAAATGCTGAGATACTTCGGCTGGTGACGACCCCACAGGGTTGCAGATAACGTTGGGAGCTATCAGGCGACTCTGCGAAATCCTTTAGTAAACTGTAAAACGACTTCGCCGCGAAGCGCTGATGAAACCCCGGCTGG